>JAYFPP010000075.1:0-6015 GCA_034927635.1 Paludibacter sp. | reverse complement strand
ACCTTTGTATCCCATTTTACCCAATTCGGCAATCGTTTCATTAAAATTACTTTTGATATCAGATCGAACCGAATACAACTGAATATTGATACCGTTATTTTTTACTGAAACTTTATTTTTCGGCTTTCCCGACAAACTTGTAGCTAACAACATCGAAGCTAGTATTATAAATCCGAACAGTGATTTTATTTTATTCATTGTGTTACATTTTTATATACAAAGAGGTGTTCGGATTAACACACGAACACCTCTGAATATCATTATATTATTTTAGTCAAGAATCTTAATTTTGATATTTCTGTACCAAACATCATCGCCATGATCCTGCAAGCCGATGAATCCTTCCTTGTTTTCACCGCCGGCGTTGATAAAGTTATCCCAACCTTTGAATTTGCTATTTTCTACCATTTTTTTCCAGTCTTCCGTCCACAAATGGTATTCTACTACATTTTCACCATTTTGCATATGAACAACAGTACCTTTGTATACCATTACGCCACCGGTATTCCATTCACCATAAGGTTTTGAATTTTGAGGTGTTGCAGGAATCAAATCATACAATGAAGCAGATTGACGATTTCCATTTTTACCTAACCTTGCGTCAGGATGATTGGCATTATCAAGAATCTGATATTCAGGAGAAGATTTCCATATTTTATCACCTTCAATCTCCTGAGCTAAATAAAACACACCACTATTACCTCCTTTTGATACTTTCCACTCAAAAGTAAGTTCGAAATTTTTGAATTTGCGATCGAAAATTATGTCGCCGCCATCTTTTGCGCCGGCTTCACCTTGTCCCGAACCACTGATTTTTATTGCACCATCTTCAATCGACCATGCTTTTGGTACATCAGTACGACCGTAACCACGCCATCCTTCTAATGTTTTTCCATCGAAAAGGGTGATCCACTCATCCTGTGCTTCGGCAGTCACTTTTTTACTGTCATTATCACAATTATTTTCTTTTTTTGTTGCGTTAGCACATGAACTTATACTCATTATGGCTAATATTAAAGTTAAATAATAAATTGTTTTTTTCATTTTAGTATTCATTTTTTATGTTAAACGATTATTTTTCCTTATTAAATATAAAATTAAAGAGGCATATCGGGTAATTTCCAACCTGTACGGTACTCATGTTTAATCAATCCCTCAGCATATAATCTGGCATTAACAGGATCAGTTTTAGTTTTATTGAATGTAGGATGTCCGTCAGTTATGCTGAAACCATCTTCAATCATGGTACGGATAGTAGCATTTTCAGGAATATTGGTAAAACGCATATTAGCTCCATCCCAATGCAATTCCTGATTAAGTCCCTGCAAACGTACTGCAAGTACTCCCATAACCACCATCTCATTGAAAGGACCTGCCTCACTAAACGGAGAAGCTGTTTGAATGCGATCTTCAGCATCTTCTTTACATGCACGTACCCAGTCCATTTGATGTGACTCGGTAACTTCTCTCATTCTTTTAGGCACTTCCGGAACTCTGCCCGAAACCAACCATGGATCTTTACCATAGCAACCGCAAATCAGCGTATCTTTCGTTCCATGGAAAATTACTCCGCCACCGCCGTCATTCAAATCCTTTCCGGCCGGTACACCTGCAGGACGGGTAGGCTGTAATCCGCCATCATACCAGTATACATCCACCTCAGGCATTCCGACTTTTGGCATATTATCACGTGCAGGGAAAGTATATTTTACCATTTGCGCATTGGGAGCACATTCAGTTAACAAAGAAGTAGAACTTCCCTGTACTTTGGTTGGATAACCCAGATTCAGTCCTTTAAATACCGGATGTAAGATATGACAGGCCATATCACCAAGAGCACCGGTACCAAAATCCCACCATCCACGGAAGTTCCAAGGAGTATAAATACGATTAAACGGACGCATCGGGGCTGGTCCGATAAACAAATCCCAGTTAAGCGTATCAGGGATTGGATCAACCTGTGCAGGACGCTGCATTCCCTGTGGCCAAATAGGACGGTCGGTGAAAGCTTCCACTTTAGTGATTTCACCAATTTCACCATTCCATATCCATTCACAGGTACGGCGAACACCTTCACCTGAAGAACCCTGATTTCCCATCTGTGTGGCTAAATCATATTTCTTTGCCAGTTTAGTCAGCAAACGTGATTCATAAACGGTATGGGTCAACGGTTTTTCCACATATACGTGTTTTCCCATTGTCATAGCATCAGCTGCGATAATAGCATGTGTATGGTCGGCAGTTGCTACCATAACAGCATCAATACTTTTACCCAATTCTTCATACATTACACGATAGTCGTAATACTTTTTTGCGTTGGGAAAATACTTGAAAACACGATCACTGTATTTCCAGTCAACATCGCAAAGTCCGATAATATTCTGACTTTCCATACCCTTGAGTACTGAAAATCCTCTACCACCAACACCGACACCGACAATATTCAGTTTGTCGCTTGGTGCAACTTTTTTGAATTTTTTACCGAATACCGATGAAGGTACAACAGTTAATCCGACAGCAGCAGTTGCCCCTGCTTTGAGAAATTTTCTTCTCGACATGCTTGATGACATAATTCTGTATTAATTTAAGATGAATAATATTTATCCTTTGGTTATTTCTTTTTTATCTTTATCCCAATACATGGTTTTTCCTTCAAGAAAAGCCCTTGTACCCATATGTGCAGCTATTGCTTCTTCAAATGCCTCATCAATACCACAGGAAGGTTTTAATCCCTGACGGATACACTCCAGCCATTCACGTATATGTAAAAAAGTTGTATTGTATCTTTTTCCCTCAACATACGAAAACAAAAGACCTCTTTCAGCAAAATACATTTCTGTGGCTGATGACAGAGCATCTATACTTTTGCCCGAAGCATAACGATAAAACGGTTCTCCGGGCTTTATGATACCGTTTTGTATTTTTTCCTTATATTGCGTTGAAGCTCCATCAACAATTACATTAAGTGTACTTCCTAATTCGATTGTCGCATCCGTTCCCATTATTTTACGCGGACGATTGAACTGACTGGCCAGAGTAGCTGTATATAACATAGACAAGTCCCTATCCGGAAATTCGAAAGTAGTCTGCAACACATCAGGCACAGTTCTTCCATCTTTGAAAAAATAAACACCACCCGAAGATGTGGCGGAATGAGGAATACCCAGCTTCAATATATGGTTCATCGCATCAAATTCATGGGTCAGTAAATCACCGCTCAAACCTGTACTATAATCCCACCAGCAACGCCAACGAAAGAATCTTTCCAGACTGAATTTATCACGTGCATCGGGACCGACATATTTGGCTGCACCATTTTTCGTCATATAGTCCATGTATTCTTTCACACGTTGAGGTTCTCCCTCAAATTGTTTCCAGTCAATATTTTTTGAATTGGCTTCCGGAGGAATAGGATACACCCATGCACCATTGGGGTCATTGCGGTTTGTACTTACTTCAACCAACGAAACTTTGCCTATAAGTCCTTTTTCAATGATCTCTTTTGCGCGGTGGTTAATTTCAATCTGACGTCCCTGATGACCAAGCTGAAATACTACGTTACTGTTTCTAACTGCCTCAGCAACCAGATAGGTCTCAGGTACCGTCCAGGTCAGAGGTTTTTCAACATACACATGTTTACCCGCCTTCACGGCATCAATAACCATCGTTCCATGCCAGTGATCAGGAGTTGCAATCACTACTGCATCAATATCCTTTGCTACCAGGAGTTCTTTGTAATTTTTATAGATGGTAGGCAATTTATCAAATTTACCTTTTAATCCTTCTTTTTTTACATTTGCACCTGCAAATGCTGCATTCTTTGCATAAATATCAAATATATCACAAACTCCGGTAATTTTAACGTTCAAATTCTCCTGATCCAGAAAATCCTTATAACGGGTATTTTCAGAATCTTTTTTTGCCTGCGCCTTCAGGTCCTCAACATATTCAGGTGTTGCAAATCCTAATGCCTGCATTAAATGCGCTCCTCTGATACCAAAACCGATGATACCGATACGTATGGTTTTGCCATCAGGTTGAACATCCATGACGGCAGGTTTGGTTTCAAAATTAAAAATACTACCTGCTACCTTATTGTACTGTTCGTTTTTTTTCTTTTTATAGACTCCATATGCCATTGCTCCCAACACAGGGATAGTTGCTAAAGTCTTTAGTGCCTCTCTTCTTCCTTCTGAATGATGTTTTGCAGTTTTTTTGTTTTCAGGATGATTATTTTGATTTTCTGACATTGCTATATATGACGAATGAATTTATTTTTTGTTTTTTTTATTATCTCTTTGAAAGATGCGATCAAGTCCGATTCTTTTCGACGTTGGAAAGTTCAACAGTACAAAAACAGCACACATGATAATTAAATTCTTATCAACCCATAAATATGAGCCTTCAGGTCGCAATACATAGTTAACATCTATCAATGGTGGATGTGACAAATAATAAAGAGCTAAGAGTGAAATGGCACCAATTCCGGCAATCTTCACAAAACACCCTAGAATAAGGCATAAACCTATAATAATCAATCCGTAAATATTTGCCATATTAACAAATTCCATCACTATTGAATTTTCAGTTAACAAATTGAACAATGGAGCAAAAAGACCTTTAGAATCCTTAAGATAGCCAAAAGCACTCCAATTAGGTGCCAATACTTTGGATAATCCTTCATAAAGAAAATACCAGCCGGTCAAAACCCTCAAAGCAACTAACCAGAATAACTGTGAACGGCTGTAATGTTGTGTTTTACTCATAATCAGATAAACAAAAAAATGTAGATTTACTATTAATTATTTTAAAAACTAGTTTCTGAAACTCATCACCAAAGTAACCAGCGCATAAATCAAAACTACTGCAATCCAGAGGGTGGTTCCGTCAAACATCGAATAGGTGGCTAATGCAAGCATCAATCCAAGCATAACATTAAGCCTCAATTGCCTGCGTTTACGAAAATCCGCTTCTCTGTTTTTCATGAAAATTATTAGCTGACTTATTATTACCAACAATGTACCAATTGCAAATACATATTTTAATAATGGTAGCTCAAAAAAATGTCCAAGTGAGCCGGTTATCACAAATATTATTCCTGAGACATAGGCTGACTGGAGGAATTTAACAGTACTGTAGGTATTTCTGGTATTTGACATAGGTAGAATTATTTCAGAATAAAAACGTCTTCATTATCTTTTTTCATGTAGTATTTTTCCCGGGCAAACTTTTCAAGATAAACACTGTCGTTGTTTAACTGATTAATCTTTGCTTTGTTTTCTTCAATTTCCTGAAGATAATACTGATACTCCAACTCTAACTGCTTTATTTCCTGTCTGGTTGTATATCGCTTAATCAGATTATGATCATCAAAGAAAACCAGGTACACAAAAAACAACACCAGAACAAAAGCATATTTGTTCAGTAAAACCCGCTGAATGAAGCTAATAAATTTTCGTTGCTTATGCTGCATTTATAGATCTTTTTGTGAAAAGTACACAAAGGTAAAAAAAAATGGTAATAAAAACTTATCAACAATTATTTTTTCTACCACAAAAGCTAAGCTAAAATAATTATATTTGCAAAGCAAAGAAGCAGTTTATCATCCATGGAGAATTTCATCGTATCAGCAAGAAAATACAGGCCATCGACTTTCAATTCCGTCGTTGGACAATCAGCACTGACAACCACACTTAAAAATGCAATAAAGAGTAATCATTTAGCTCATGCTTACTTGTTTTGCGGACCGCGTGGTGTAGGAAAAACCACCTGTGCACGCATTTTCGCAAAAACAATTAATTGCCAACATCTTACTCCGGAGTTTGAGGCATGTAATATATGCGAATCCTGTAAATCATTCAACGAACAACGCTCCTATAATATTCATGAACTTGACGCAGCCTCAAACAATGGTGTTGATGACATACGTTCACTGATTGATCAGGTAAGAATTCCTCCCCAGATAGGAAAATACAGCGTTTACATCATTGATGAGGTACATATGTTGTCGCAGGG
>JAYFPP010000253.1:0-10111 GCA_034927635.1 Paludibacter sp. | reverse complement strand
GATAAGATTGTTAAGCCCGTGATGAAATAATATTATTTACCATATAAGTCATATAAGTTACATATAAGTTTTAAATACATCTGGTTATTCCTGAACATTACATATAATATCAAAAAAAGCTTATATGCAACTTTTATGACTTATATGGTTTCAAAAAACAAATTATGAGAAGATTTATAACTATATATATTTTTCTGTTACTATTTTTGGAGGTTGGAGCAAAATCCCTGATCATCGACGGAAAGGTGTACAATGTCGACACTATTTCCAATTTTAAGGCAGGACCCGGCACGCAGCATATCGCACTTAAACTGAAGGGTGAATCTTCATTAGATGTTTTCTTCCTGAAGGTTGATGCCTCCAATCCCTATATTTCATTCAAAGCAGCATTGGGACTTGACTCCATTTATGGCAGGGAACGTCCTTCCACTACGGCAATTCGTAAAAGTACAACAGGAAAGACCTATTTTGCCGGAACAAATGCCGATTTCTTTGATGTAGCCAATCCCCCCTACTATGGTTATCCGCTCAGCGGATGTGTGGTCGACAATGAAGTGGCAAGAATTCCCAATACTCGCAGGATCATTGCGTTTGAAGAAGATAAAATACCCGCTATCGGTCAAATGGCTTTTACCGGCACTGTAAAATCCGGAACGCAAACCTGGACGATCAACGGAGTAAACCATTTGAGAGATGCTGATCAGTTGATTTTGTATAACCGTCACAACGGAAAAATCACCCGAACCAACGATTATGGCACAGAAGTGTTGGTAAAATTAAAAACCGGCGAAAGCTGGGGCATTAGTAAAACCATCACAGCAGTGGTACAGTCAGTACATAAAAACAAAGGCGGCCTGCCTGTTCCGAAAGGTTATGCAGTGCTATCAGGTCACGGAACCGCTGCCACCAATTTAAACAGTCTGTCGGTCAACGATGAAGTACAAATTACACTGAACATGGAGATGGACGGTCGCAAATTCAATGTTACTCAGATGGTGGGGAGCGACGGTCGTTTACCGATGTTGTACGAAGGTAAAATTGAAACCGGCACAGCAGTCTGGAATGAGTTACATCCCCGCACAGCCGTTGGTTATTCACACGATAAACAAATGGTAATTTTCTGCGTAGTCGATGGACGAAGCACCTCTTCCGTTGGGGTAACAACTTTACAATTAGCACAACTGATGAAAAGTGCGGGAGCATACACTGCCTACAATATGGACGGAGGCGGTTCGAGCGCCATGTATATCAAAGAACTCGGTCCGGTAAATAATCCGAGCGATGGTTCCGAAAGATCGGTAGGTAACAGCCTTTATGCAGTATCATCGGCTCCTGACAACACCACTGTCACTGAAATTCAGGCCTATAACCCCACCATCAGAATAGCCAAAAACGCCACCTTCAAACCAAAATTTCTGTCGTACAACCAATATGGCACCCTAATCAACAAAGATCTACAGGGTGTAGTATTAAGTTGTTCTGCCGAAGTGGGCACCATCATTTCCAACACCACTTTTAAAGCCTCCGGAACAAAAGACGGGGTGATTACAGCCACCTACAACGGAAAAACCACCCGATTAAGAGTCGATCAGATTGGCAATGATGAAAGTAGTCTTGTTGAAAGAATTTCAGAAGATTTCTCTTCCCCCGAATGGGATGCGGAACTCAAACGTCTGAATCCCAATTACACCACCCTGTTGCCCGGAACCGATTTTCAGAACATGAACAATGTGGATTACTATTTCGATAAATATGCTTTTGACGGCGCTATGGTAAGTGAGCCCGGCACCCCCAACTGTGCCGATGCCGATATTACCCACGGCAACACCACCAATGCCATTGCTTACCGGTTCAGGAATTCAGGCACCTCCTTCATGGAATTTCCCGAAATGGCGGGTGCCGGCACTATTACCGTACACGTACGTAATGGAAATACTACTGCAGCCACTACACTTACACTGGAAAAGTTTGTGAGTGATAATTGGAGTCTCATAAACACATTCAATCTCAGAGGAAAAAATGCTTATAGTGCCACATCGGCAGATGAAGTGCTAAGCTACAAAATTGATTCCCCCAACCCGGTTAAACTAAGGTTAACCCGCGGCGACAGGTTCATCAGTCTGCTCAGGGTAGATATCACTGCTTTTGGAGAAAATGCCAATGCAGTGCCCGAAGTATTTGCCGGAAAAATAAGCATCATTGGCAATACAGTGATATTGAACGAACTCGAAGGCAAACAATTGCAGGTATACAATCTCTCAGGTGTGTTGTTAAATAAAATAACCCTGACACACACTCATGAAAGCATTCTTTTACCCGATAAAGGTGTGTATGTACTACGTTTACGTGACAATCAGAGTGTTGCATCAACAAAATTGATGATACAATAAAGAATTTTCATTGATTATTAAACCTATAAATTTTTTACACGTATGAAAACAATTAAAACAAACGGTATTTCCGGAAAATTACTGACGATTGTGATGATAGCGTGGGCTATCATGGGGCTTACAAATGATTTGAACGGACAAATCTTACTAGGAAGATACAACATTGAAGGAGCTGATTTAGCTGCTGCTGTGACTATTACTGATAATCCTTATAATTTAACGTTCAATGATCTTATTTTAAACAGTAACAGCGTTGTTGTTTTTACTTATGATGCCGGATTTCTAAAAACAACTGGATGGGGAACAGGATTCAATACCAATAAAAATGTTGAAATAAGAATACAAAGAAATGGTAATCAAAGCTTTAAAGTATCACACATAAAAGTCTATTACACCAGTGCCGCTTCAAGAGATTTCAGAATATTTGCAAATGATATTATTATTGCTACAAGAGCATCGGTGGCATCCGCCGCAACAGTAGCAAACAAAACAATGGGCGAAATTTATCTGAGTGCTGTTGCTCCGGCTATCACAGCACATGATAAAATCATCCCCCATGTAACAAATGATGATGTTCAGTCATTAAAATTTGCAGTAAAAAATAATGGTGCTTTTGATATTGATAAAATTGAAATCTACGGATTCATAAATTTCAAATTATTTGAAGACTTTAATCACCCATCAATTGTAACCGTTGCTAAAACAAGTGCTGCAACATTAGCTGATTTTAATACTTTCAGTCTGGACTCTTTAAGATATCCGGGTTGGACAGGTAGCGCTGCAAATCATTATGCTTTTGCAGTTACTAACGACAGAACTTCCAACCTGTTGTTAGGAGGAACATCCACCGATTCAGCCTACATCAAATCACCCGCAGTTGATTTAAGCAGCCCCTATGAAATACAATTTGAATACAGAAGCAGAATTGGAGCTTCTAATAATGGAATATTAAAGATTTACGACAATAACGGCCAGATTTGGAGTGGAACCAGTACTGCTACATCTTTTACAGCAGTAACAACAGAAGGATTTATTGGATCTGCAATTGAAAACATCACTTTAGCAGTACCTAAGTTGGATGGTAGTGAACAGATTGTGGATAATTTTGTGGTGCTTCCAACCACTAAACCCGCCCTCAACTTCGCCCTGCAAAGCACCAAAGTCCTGGGCACAGCCACCAAAAGCACCTCGAAAGTATTCAATCTGCCTTTAAAAGCGGCCAACCTTACCGGCGATGTTACCCTTGCGTTGCAAAGTGGTACCAATTTCACTTTATCAGGAGGCACAACCGTTACGCAAGCCAATGCTGAAGCAGGAACCGACATTGCCGTTACCTTTAATGCACCTGCTACAGTAGGCACTTATACCGATGTGCTTACCATCAGTGCTGCAGGTACCACCGATCGTGTAGTAACACTTTCGGCAGAATCAGATTTAGGCACCGGAATGGAAAACCTGAAAACCGGCTCGGTAGCGATCAGTGGCAGTCAATTACTGATCAATGGCCATGCGGGCAAAAAAGCAACAATATACAACTTGTCGGGAGCGGCTTTGTTTGTACAGGATAAAATCAGCGATAGTCAGGTGTTTACCCTCCCATCAAAAGGTGTTTATTTACTCAAGGTAGAAGGTGATAATTTGATGCCGGTGGCTATTAAAGTGATGATTAAATAGTCTGCGGTCTGCGGTCAACAGTCAGAAGTTGACTGTTGACTGTTGACTGTTGACAATAAAAAAACTCAATCTCATGACACATCTCAAAAAACTCTTCCTCGCTCTCCTGCTATGCCTTTCATGGATGGCATTTAATGGAGTGCAAGCCTCCGACACCCTTCGTGTTGCAACCTACAACGTGCGGGTAGTTAGCGGTGGCGACACCGGCAACCGCAACTGGGACAATCGAAAAGCGCATGTAGCCGATATTATTGAAAACCTGTATCAATTCGATATTTTCGGAGTACAGGAGTTGAGCAACACAACGCAACTCAATGAACTGATGGCTTACCTGTCGGACAACTACAATGTCTTTTCAAAGGGAATTGGCAATACCGAAGGTACTTCAGGTACCCGTAATGCCATCATCTATAAGAAAAGCCGTTTGACTTTGCTGAACAGCGGTGGATTTTTCCTATCTCCAACACCGGATGTAGCAAGCATCGGTTGGGATGCCAAATTGAACCGCGGATGTGTTTGGGCTAAGATGCTCGACAATGTCACCAACAAGCAATTCTATTTCTTCAGTGCCCATTTCGATCATGTGGGCGATGAAGCCCGCCGGCAATCGGCTAAACTGATCATTGCCAAAATCGCCCAAATCATGGGAAGCGAAGATTTACCGGTATTTTTTGTGGGTGACCTGAACACTCAGCCCGACAAAATACCTATCTCCAACATTATCAATGGCGGTCTGATTGATAGCCGCACATTGCCGCTTACTAAAAATATCTTTGGCACCATTGGAACAACGAATGGATGGAATAAACCCCTGTCGGAACTTAAAAACCGTATCGACTACGTTTTTGTTAATGAAAAAGCTGATGTTCACGCATATCACACCATTAACAAGAAATATTACACCGATGCTTATCCTTCAGATCATTTCCCGGTAATGATAAAAGCAATACTTACGAACAAGGTAATTATTCCCCGTATTAAGTCCAATGAGGTGTTACTGGGAGAATATACTTTCACCACTGGAACTGAATCACTGAAACCTTCGCGGGTTCAAAGTGGTTTCCAGTTGTCGGATATCTATCTGGCTCCTGACCAGTTACAAGCTACTTTCGAAAATGATGCTCTGAATTTAGCTAACTGGAGCAGCAGTTTTCAGATGACAACCGGAAAAAGCGTACAATTTTCGGTAAGCAAGAATAGTTCTGTTCTTCAGTTTGATGTTACCCGGGTGGATATTAAACTGAAACACGGTGGTTCGGATGGAATCGTGATGCATTACGGTAGCGCATTTAACTCAGCCAGCCGTACAACTAACCTCAACACCCTTCAAATAAGTAAAGATTCCTTAGTCACCATTGTTATGCAGGAGGGAACAGGCAGCAGTGTCACCCCAACGCCTCTGGTAACCGACAACAATCCTTTCTATCTGGCTATCGGCACACGTTCGGCTTTAGCGACCGATATAGTAACCATCGACCATATCAAAGTTTACGGAACGGTGACAAGTCTGGCGGAAGATTTTTCGGGTTATGATGCGGTGGCGGTAACGGGAGATTTAACGCAGGCACCCCGTATTCCTAATGATGTACCACTAAGCAAACAAACCGGATGGTCGGCTCAGAATGTGTATGCTTTCAAGGCAGGAACCGGTTTTATCGCCACTTTACTACTCGGCCCCACTGCCACTGATTCCGCATATATCACTACTCCGTCACTTGATTTGTCTGAAGCTTTTATGCTGAACTTCGGTTACCGCAGCCGCATGGGCAGCGACATCAATCCTGATGGCCGGCTTAACATCTATCTTAACGATAGCTTGCTCATTTGGGAGGGAAAAACGACTCTAACCTCCATTGAAAATGTTTCGAGCGTTGCTTTTGTTGGTACACCCGACAGTAAAATTACCTTTACAGTACCTACTGTTGCAAAAAATGAAATGATGATTGATAATGTCACGGTGGTTCGTTCATCACAACCTGCACTGAACCTGCCCCTGCATCATACGATCAATTTGGGAACTGTACCCCTTCATTCATCCAAAACTATACAGATTCCGGTTAAAGCAGCCAATTTGAGCAGGGACCTCACGGTGGGGCTCAGCGATGGCATTAATTATCAAATCACTTCTCCAACGGAAATAGATAAAGCCACAGCTGAAGCCGGTACTCAAATTACGGTCAACTTCACCCCACCGGCATCTTCAGGACTGTACACCGATACCATTATGGTCGGCACCACCAACATGACTACCCGCACCATCATTCTGAAAACAATTTATGACCAATATAATGATGTGCAGCAACTGTTCGACGGTAAAATTGCCATTCAGGGCAGGAATATCATTGTGGATGGAAATACTGTTCACCAGTTGCAGCTTTTCAGTCTGACAGGTCTCCTGATCGGAGAAGCTGTGGCTCATGGTAGTAACACAATCATCACAGCACCACAGGCAGGTTGTTATTTATTACGGGTCATTGGAAACAATAATCAACAATATACGCGGAAGATTTTGGTGCAACCGTAGAAACAGGGCATGCTCAGTCTCTACAAATTATCACAAACAATATCAAATAAATGAAAATCATTATTCCCATTCTTGCTGCAATTTTAATAGCTTTCAACCTACAGGCTGCCGACACCCTGCGCATTGCCAACTACAACGTACGCATTGCCGTCGATGGTGGAACAAAGGCCTGGTCAAGCCGAAAACAGTATGTCGCAGACATCATTAAAAACAAATATGACTTTGATCTTTTCGGAGTACAGGAACTGAGAGATGCTACTCAGGAAAGCGAGCTGATGACCTACCTCACCGAATACACCAGGTTCTCGAAAGGAAGGAATAATACCGCCGGCACAGCAGGGGAACGATTGGCGATTGTATACAAAACAGCCCGTTTTGATAGAATTAAAAGCGGTTTCTTCTTTCTTTCGGAAACTCCTGATGTAGCAAGTATCGGCTGGGATGCAGCCCTGAACCGTATCTGTCTGTGGTCGAAAATGAGGGATAAACTCAACAATCAGGAATTTTATTTCTTTTGCGGGCATTTCGATCATCAGGGGGTGATCTCCCGAAGAGAATCGGCCAATCTCGTTCTGAAAAAAATTGAAGAAATAAACGGAACAGATAAACTTCCGGTTTTCTTTGTTGGTGATCTGAATTGTCAGCCTGATAAGATTCCTATCCTGAACCTGCTGGCCGGTGGATTGAGAGATAGTCGTACGCTACCTGCCGCAGGAAAGATCTCCGGACCTGTTGGTACCACAAATGGCTGGGACAATAATATTTCGGGGCTGACGAACCGCATCGACTATGTTTTTGTGAATGATCCGGTAGAAATTCTGTCGTATACCACCATCACCAACAAGTACACCGATGTGTATCCTTCCGACCACTTCCCTGTTCTGGTTCAGGCCCTGATCAACAATGCTCCTTCCGGTTTGCCAACCGTAAAATCAACTTCAGGCGTGGAAGTCAGCAGGCTCGCCAATGATGAAATAATGATGATAAGCGATATTCCGTTCAGTTATGCTATATACAACACCATGGCACAATTGATTGAAACCGGTAAGAGTAATACGCAAACAACGCTGACAGTCACGCAACCAAACAAATGCAAAGGGGTTTTCTTCATAAAAACCGTTTCGAACAGGGGAAGCTCGATATTTAAGTTGAGAGTTGAGAGTGATAAGTGATAAATGAAATTCATAACTCTCAACTTTCAATTCTCAACTTTCAACTCTCAACTTTCAACTTTCAACTCTCAACTCTCAACTTTGAACAAAAATGCAGGTATCACGAACATATGTGAATGATAATCATAAATCGAAGAAATACATTTGCATTACATAAAATATAAATATCCGTGAAAAAAACATTATTAATCATATCGCTGCTTTGCTTGTTCACCTTGTCGGGATACGCTGCAGAGCTAATCAATATTGACTTTACAAGAGATTCGGTTAAATGGAAATCCAACTTTGCTGCTCCTGCATGGAACGCTTCTAAAGCAGAACTGTCGGTCGCTATCAATAATATCACTGCTGATGCTTATACCTTCAATGGCACCTGGGGAAAATTCAACCAAGGCAAAGGGGTGATGTCACAGCCTCAATACATCGAAAATACTGCAAAAAACCGTCGTTGGGCATTCCGGCTCGACAACACAGGTCTTTCCTCTATTGAATTACCCACTTTGACGAATACCGGTAGATTCACCGTTTTCTGTAAAAATGAAAGTCCGGTAAATGAAGGCTCTCTGTATATTCAGAAAAAAGAAGGTAATAGCTGGAAAACCATTCGGACATTATACCTTCCTCCTCATCTCAATCAGAACTATGAAATGCAGATGGAAGAATTTCTGAATATCACCGGCAAAGTGAAATTACGCATCTACGGAGCTACTACCAACATTCATGTGTATGAAATCAGGGTGAATGCTTACGATAAATCTGTTCCGAAGGAGAAACCGCTGAAACTGGTACTGATACCTGACGCTCAGACCTATGCCAACAGAGATTCCCTGAATCACATTTATGCCATACAAACTATGTGGGTCAATTCGATTGCCGATAGTGTTAAGTTTGTCCTGCAACAGGGCGATATGACCCAGCTCAACAACGACCCTCAATGGTCGGTTGCTGCCGGAGCATATAATATCCTCGAGGGACGCAACATCCCTTTTACCTTTTGCTCGGGCAACCACGACATGGGGCGACATGCCAGTTCGAGAAATACCGATTTAATGAATACTTACCTGCCCTACAGCAGATACGTAAGGCATGATTACTTTGGCGGAGCTTTTGAAAAAGGTAAAGTCGACAATACCTGGCATACCTTTTCCCGTGGTGATTACCGTTTTCTGGTGATATCACTTGAATTTGCTCCGAGAAACAAAGTACTCGACTGGGCCAAAACCATCATAGAACAACATCCTAAGCACAACGTCATCATTAACACCCATAACTATCTGGATACAGGCGACAAATTCCGGAGCGGTGGAGTAACAGCAGGGGAAATAGGAAAAGCAACAGGAGATGAAAAAGCCAATGATGGTATTGAAATCTGGGAGAAATTAGTGAGCCAATATCCCAATTGTCTGTTTGTCTTTTGCGGTCATGTTACAGGAAAAGGAATAGGAAATCTGATAAGCACAGGAAAATACGGAAACAAAGTGTATCAGTACTTAGCCAATTACCAGGGAGGTGTTGACGGACCACAGAGCGAACGCAACGGCATGTTACGCATCGTTGACCTGTATCCCGAAAACAAATCATTCACCATTAAAACCTATTCTCCCTATACCAATAAATACAAAACGGAACCGGGACAGGAATTTCATGTTACGAATGTTGATTTTATTAAATAGACGACGGACGACGGACAACAGACCGTAGACCGTAGACCGTAGACAAAAAAAATAATCATGGAAAACAACAAACTCATTTTATGCGGAATTGGTGCGTGCCTGGCACTTTCCAACACGCAGGCCGAAGAACAAAAGAAAGAAACGACAGGCCCTAACGTACTTTTCATTATCATGGATGACATGTGCGACTGGGTGAAGTTTCTCGGGGGCAACAATCAGGTACTGACACCCAATCTTGATCGCCTGGCTGCCCGTGGTGTTGTTTTCTCCAATGCCTATACAGCAGTTCCGTTGTCGAACCCTTCGCGTACCGCCCTGATGACAGGCATCCAGCCTTTTGTTACCGGAGTGTACAACAACACGCACGAAATCAGCAACTACCCCATTGCCAACAATAGCCTGTTCATGCCCAGGCATTTTAAGAACAACGGTTATAAAACCATTATCTCCGGAAAGATTTTCCACACAAAACCTTCTACGGATGTAATGAATGCCATGTGGGACGATATGACCAATATCGATGGCGGGTACGGTCCTTTTATTAAAAACCAAACGCTCCCCGTTGAAATACGCGAGAAATGGAGAAATTATGAGATGTGGACCGGTCCCGATACCGATTTTGCAGATGTACGCAACTCACAAAAGATTATTGACTATCTGGGTCAGACGCACGACAAA
>JAYFPP010000189.1:0-3660 GCA_034927635.1 Paludibacter sp. | reverse complement strand
TTTATCTTTATGCATTTGCAATTTTTTTTAAGAATTGCAAAAGTGCAAATTGAAATCCGTTTAATCAAAAAACCTCTGTAACTAACTAAATTTCAAATATTTCAAAGAACTCTTTTAGATTTTAATGGGACAGTAATGATTCTGTTTCTAATGTTAATTAAAATGAGGTCAAATCACTTAATAAATGATCTAAGCAACTTTCACCCAAATATTATATCGCCTATATTTATGGTTGTTACTATTTGAGAAAATAATCTCTAAATCTGGACAAATGAAAAATCATATTTAGTCGCATGCTAAATCTTGCATGTTCAATCTGAAATTTATTTTTCAACTCATCTTCAACCGATTCAATAACAACTCTTTTACGAATATTCATTTTGTCTTGCAAAGTGTAGATTCCACTATTACGTCCAGTGTTTGTTGAATGTTCTGCGATGAGCTTCCAATCAGCAGTTTAAATTTTCCCTTATCAGTTACCCATTTCTTTTGCATCTTATCATAATACATAAAGGCTTCGGGAGATAGTTTAAGATGAACCTCTTTGGTTTCACCTGGTTGAATTAATACTTTTGAGAAAACCTTGAGCTGTTTTACAGGCATATCAATGCGATTATTATTATCACTCACATACAATTGCACCACTTCTTTACCTGCAACTTCGCTGGTATTTTTAACTAAGACCTTGATATCAAACGAATTTCCACCAACTGACCTGACAGATGCTTTAACAATAGAGAAGTTTGAATAAGATAACCCATAACCAAACGGGAAACGTGGTGTAAGCTTATTTCTATCGATAAAGCGATAGCCAACATAGATTCCCTCTTCATAGTTAATTTTCGGAATTACATTCATATAATTTTTGAATGCCGGCGCCTGGGTCGAATCGGCAATAAAGGTAAAAGGCAATTTACCGGAAGGATTAACATCGCCAAACAGGATTGAAGCCAGTGCGTTACCACCTTCATGTCCGGGATAATATGCCATAACCAATCCTTTTACTTTCGACTCCCAACGATTCATAAATACAGGAGTGCCACTATTAATAACCACAACAGTATTGGGATTGACTGCTGTAACCGCATTAATCAGGTCTTCCTGAAATCCCGGGAGTGTAATTCCTTCATCTTTATCGTAACCTTCCGTTTCGAACATACTATCCCAGCCAACACAGACTACGGCCAAATCCGATTTTCTCGCTAACTCAACTGCCTCCTGAATTCGTTCCGGATGTTTATTCGTTTTTACCGGCGGAATCCAGCCAAGAATTGCCCGGCCATTAGTTTCAGGAACAAAAATCTCAAGCCGGAGCGCATATTGTCTGCCTTTTTCCAAATATCTGCGCATAGAGAGCGGAGTAGCATCTAATCGTCCCATACGGTTGATAGCAGGCTCATCGTCAAGGTACAACATACCATCGTTATTTGTTTGAAATTGCAGAATATACCAACCGGAGTAATCGGGAACTACAAAACCTGTCCAACGAACCGAATAGCATTTACGAGCCATTCCCGGTGCAGGAGCCTGATCATACCACGAAAAATTAATAGTAGTATCTGTGCAAGTATAAACCGGTTTACCCGAGAGTTTTGAATTATTATAATACTCTGCCATCAAACCAGGAGTTTTACCATCGGGTTGAACAAAATATGATGGAGAAACAGGGTTTATCATTTCATATATTAGTGTATCTCCAAGCGCATATTGTACATCAATATCTTTTCCTGCAGCCGAGCGAATCCCATCAAAAGGCGACACTTTATAAAACGGTTCGGTATAAGAACTGCCTCCCCCTCCCGAACGTAATTCTGCGGCGTTGGGACCGATAACTGCTATCGATTTTATTTTTTCACGTTGAATCGGCAAGATATTAGCTTCATTTTTCAACAGAGTAATTCCATCTTCAGCTAATGTTCTTATAAATTCATTCGTATTTGCTGATTTTAATACCGACGGATCTACCTGAACAGGCTGGAATAATCCGGCAGCAAAACGAACATAAAGATTTCTTCTGGCCTTATCATAAATTTGCTCCCGTGTAATGAGTCCTGCTTCAAGATATTTCATGATAGAATCTTTTGAAAAGAATCCGGGTAAAGCCATTTCAATATCCAAACCTGCTTTTACAGGGCCAACAGTACTGTAAACAGATCCCCAGTCGGAAACAACGATTCCCTTATATCCCCAATCCTTTTTTAAAATATCATTCAACAGGTACTCCTGTTCCGAAGCATGAATGCCTCTGATTTTATTATAAGACGACATGATGCCCAAAGCTCCGGCTTCCTTTACTGCGGCTTTGAAGGATGGCAGGTATATTTCGTGCAAAGCTCTTTCGTCAATCTCCACATCGCTTTGATGACGATTCCAATCATTATTGTTTAAGGCAAAATGTTTTACTGTAGGAACCACATGTTCGCTTTGCAATCCTCTGACAACCGACACTGCCATTCTCGATGAAAGCCATGGATCCTCGCTGTAACTTTCGAAATTTCGCCCTCCGGTGGGTACCCGGTGAATATTTACACAAGGACCGAGTAAAGTATTTCTTCCCTGAGCGTAGGTACATTTGCCCATTAGTTGCGCCGCCTGAAAGACTGCGGTTGTATCCCACGTTGCAGCCAAACAAACCCCGACAGGAAATGCAGGAGCTTTCCCCCAATGAGGCCCGAAAGGACCGTCGGTCATTTTTAATGCCGGGATACCCAGTCCCGGAATTCCGGGAGCCTGCATACCTTCACAGCCACTAATAAGATTTATGCAGTCGTCTAAATTTAATTTTTGAAGGACTGAGTCGGCTTGCTGACTGAATCTATCAAAGTTCTGACCTGTTACAAAATTATTCGAAGACAATGTGACAACAACTACTATTCTTAAGATTGATTTTAAATACATTATATGATCGTTTTGTTAGATTTACTTTTTCTGCTAATCACTCCTTATTAATCCAATGAAAACACCTTCCCGGGTTTACTCCCCATTTGAAAATCAAGCGTTCCTCCTTCGAGAATTTGTTGGTGAGAAATGTATCCCTTATCGGTTTCTTTACCGTTCAGTAATACCTTTTGTATATAGATATTCTTATCCGACAAGCCGGTTGCGGTAACTGTAAAGACTTTCTTATCGGGTAAATTGATGAGCACCTGTTTAAACAATGGAGTTCCAAATACATAATTACCATCAGCCGGATTTACAGGATAAAATCCCAGAGCACTAAAGATGTACCATGCCGACATTTGACCCATGTCTTCGTTTCCACAAAGTCCATCGGGTTTATTCGAATAAAGTGTTTTCATGATTTGACTCACTTTTTCCTGTGTTTTCCATGGAGCTCCGCCATAATTATAAAGATAGGCCACGTGATGACTCGGTTCATTACCATGGGCATACTGACCAATCAACCCGCTCACATCCATAGGGGTATTTTCATGCAAAGCAGAGTTCACCGAAAACAAAGCATCCAATTTATTCACAAAACCTTCTTTACCACCCATACCATCTACAAGGAAGGGTATGTTTTGAGGCACAAACCAGGTATATTGCCAAGAATTTCCTTCAATAAAATCGCTGTTTGCATTCACAGCATTATAGGGGTCAAAATCAGTTCTGAAAATTCCTTTCGAGTCCTTTCCACGCATAAAACAGACAGAGCTGTCA
>JAYFPP010000219.1:0-23948 GCA_034927635.1 Paludibacter sp. | reverse complement strand
AAAACACTAATCGCAGGACTAATTATAATAACAACAACAATAATTGTAATGGGACTATTTGACTTTTTAAAACCCAAATCTTACAGCGGAAAGTTTGTTAGTGAGATTTCATTCAATAGCAACCGTGACAGGCAAATGCAAATGACACCGCAGACACTTGACCAGTTGCGAAAACTAAATGTAACGGCAGATAAGGAACTGAGACTTGAATATTTCTTTTATACCAACGCAGCTGACAAAGCACAGCAATTGGCGAATGAAATTGAGAAATTAAATTACACGGTTCAACACGGTGTTTCGGCTGGGGACAAGAAATTGTTTATAGTAACTGGTTGGACAACTAAAATGAAAATGGCAGACGAAGTTGTAAAACAGTGGACAAAACAAATGTGTGAACTCGGCTATAAATTTGACTGTGAATTTGACAGTTGGGGAACTGACCCTGACCAAAACGATAAAACAGTAACGACCGAAAATGCATTTGAAGGACTTCGTAATATGGCGTTTTCAACCACGCCTGAGCAGATCGGACTTACTTTGTCGACTGAAAATACTGTTGTTTACGGAATAATAATGGACTGGGAAGTGAGTGGTGCAACAGCAACAACGGTTGCTTATCAAACAGGGGACGCAAGCTTATATTTAAGTTCCGGCGGTGGAGTTATTGGTGGTGGACAGCATCAAAGCGTAAATAGTGCTGCAAAACAATTTGTAAGTTTAGCACAAACATTTATCGACAAGGCAACCAAAACAGCAACTACACCTTTACCTTCAAATGACGAAGTGAAATTTTATTTATTGACAAATGAAGGCATTTTCGTTGGACAGGAGCAAATGAAAAACTTTCAAAACCATTCATCGGACTGGTTGAAATTATTTGAAGCAGGAAATAAAGTATTGACGGAATTGCGTAAAACGAGTGAAAAATAACGGTAGCTCGTTACATGAGGTATAAAAGCAGACCGCCTCGCCAGTGTCAACTGACTGGGAGGTCACCCGGAGGCTACGCCAAACAAAGTATATAACAGATATTGACAAGTGCAAAAAACAAACAAAATGAAAACAATATTGACAATTTTAAATTTATTCCTGATTCTGACACTATCTAATCAAGACTTACAGGCACAGAATAAAAAGTCGAAAAAAGAGCAAAAACAAGCCTATCTTGAAAATATTAAAAAAGATAGCATTGATGGAGTTTATATTCCGACTGATTTAAACGATTGCTTTAAACAAATTGATAGTTTTTGGGCAGACTCAATAAAAACAAAAGTTCGAAAAATGACTGAGAATGAATTTACTGTAAATGCTCATTTTGGAATTGGCATGTGGATGAGAAATAATTGGAGATTATGGGGAGGTTCAAGATTGTCAAAATACTTTAATGACATAGGTGTTTTTCATCCCGATGATATGTCGGGTATTATATTAACCTCATATCACAGGTACTTATTGGGACAAGATATAAAGTTGGAAGAACAAATCAACTATTATAAGGACTTCTGGAAAAAGAATAAACAATAAAATGCACTGTTAATTTTCAAACGCTTTCTTTATATATTATTTCATTTTGCGGTGAAAAAGCGCTATTTTTGCTACAAAATATGCAGTGAAGGAACTTAAGTATTGTATATACACGAAAGAGAAAACCGGTCAAATCATATAATCTGATTATTAGTCCAAAAGACATACGAATTCGTATAATATCGATAAAAGAACAGATACAAACAACAATAATAATTCTAATGAGACTATTTGACTTTTTTAAAACCAAATCTTACAGTGGAAAGTTTGTTAATGAGACTTCATTCAAAAGCAACCGCGACATACAAATGGAAATGACAACGCAGAAGCTTGAACGGTTGCGAAAACAAAATGTAAGCGCAGATAAGGAACTCAGACTTCAATATTTCTTTTATACCAACACCGCTGACAATGCTAAGCAATTGGCAATTGAAATTGAGAAATTAAACTATACAGTTAAACACGGTGTTTCGGCCGAAGACAAAAAGATATTTATAGTAAGCGGTTGGACAACTAAAATGAAAATGGCCGACAAAGTTGTAAAACGGTGGACAAAACAAATGTGTGAACTCGGCTTTAAATTTGACTGTGAATTTGACGGATGGGGAACTGATCCTGACCAAAACAAAAAAACAGCAAAGCCAGAAAAAGCGTATGAAGAACTTCGTAATACGGCGTTTTTAACCACACCCGAGCAACTCGGACTTTTTGTGTCGAGCGAAAAAACTACTGTTTACGGAATAATAATGGACTGGGAAGTGAGTGGTGCAACAGCGACAACGGTTGCTTATCAAACAGGAGAGGCAAACTTATATTTAAGCACTGGCAGTGGAGTTATTGGTGGAGGACAACATCATATCATAAACAGTGTTTCGAAACAATTTGTAAGTATAGCACAAACATTTATCAACAAGGCAACGAAAACAGCAACCACACCTTTACCATCAAATAACGAAGTGAAATTTTATTTCCTGACAAATGAAGGCATTTTCGTTGGACAGGAACAAATGAAAAACTTTCAAAACCATTCATCGGCCTGGTTGAAATTATTTGAAGCAGGAAATAAAGTATTGACGGAATTACGTAAAATAAGTATTACAGTACGGTAACTTGTTATACGAAGTTTATAAAACTGCCGGGACATTAGATTATTCAATAAAATACAAACTTAAAGACAATGAAAAAAATCATGAAAACAAAATCGATTCTCTCCAATTTGGCAACAGTTATGGTACTGTTCACCTTTGTGTTATTTTTTAATGAATCAATGTATGCTCAACAAGATTCCTGGCCATCTTTGAGTACAAAGACACCATCCACTTTTTTAGGGATAGGTCTGGGTGTTAACGATAATGGATTTGGTGCCTGTATAGAGATTCCGTTAGTTGAAAAGCTCAGTCTGTATGGAAATGCCGGATTAGGAGGATGGGGTTGGAAATTAGGAGGTGGAATTAGCTTCTATCCATCAAAAGGTCCTTACGGAACTTCTTTGAGTATTGGCTATGCATCTGCTTCGGGATTGAATGACTTTCAGACTGAATTAGCTGTAGAACCTGACAATCAGACTAAACCAATCATACTTAACCTGAATCCCGTAGGGACAGTAAATCTGGTGTATGCCCATAATTTCAGAATGGGCCAAAAAAGCAAATTTGCACTTAGCGCAGGTTATGCAATACCGGTAACAAAAAATGCCTATGACGTAATAACAACCGGAGAAACCCTTTCGGATATATCAATGCAAGTCATGGACATTATGCAACCAGGAGGATTAATAGTGGGGTTCAAATTTCTTTTTGGGATAAATTAGGATTTGCATAACAGAAAAACCAAACACCTGCCTCCATTGGTTTATTGACGTGTATCTGGCAGGTCTATCGCATTAAGAAACAGAAAATATGAAATTATTAAATTTAATCATTGTACTTTTTGTATCAATAAACTTGTTTTGTCAGGTTGATACCACAAAAGTTGCATTTGTGTCATACTGGGCAATCGGAGACAGCTATAATTTTAAAGTAACAAAGATAAATCAGCAATGGAAAGAGGAGCAACTATCTAAAGATCAAAAACAGGAATACATCGCAAATTTCACAGTAATAGACTCGACTAAAAATTCATACACTATAAGCTGGAGTTACGAAAATGACTTAAGTAATACTTACAAAATTCCGGAGGCATTAAGTGAGCGTTTTTCTAAATACAAACTTACTGAGATTAAATATAAAACGTCAGAAGTGGGTGATTTTCTTGAAATTATTAACTGGAAAGAAGTTTGCGACCTCATGAATAATATGTTCGACGATATAGTTGATGTATTGGGAGAAAATGATAAAAAGAAACATAATGCTTTAAATACAGCATTGCAACCATTAAAAAAGATATATAGTTCCAAACAAGGAGTAGAGCAACTGGTATTAAAAGAGTTACAATATTTTCACTTTCTGATGGGACGGGAATATGACATTACCGAAGCCATTATATATGACGAGGAATTGCCTAATATGCTTGGCGGAGAACCTTTGAAAGCTAAAACTAAACTCTATTTTGAGAACGTTGATTTTGAAGAAAGTTTCTGTGTCGTAAAAAAAGAGATGAGTTTAAATCCTGACGACACCAAAACATATCTAAAGCAATTTTTTAAGCAGCTAAAACTAAACAGTAAAGAAGTAGATGAAGCATTAAAAACTGCAGTTTTGGAGATTAATGACAATAATACTTTTGAATATTATTACGACCCGTGTATTCCCCATAGAATTGAAGCTATCAGAGAAATGACAATGGATATCAACAAAGAAAAATTGAAAAGACTTGATAAAACAATAATTGAATTGATTTATAACGAATAATTATTCTGCACCCCAGGTTCTACCTAATCCGGAGACTACGCTGAATATGGAAATTCTGGTGGATTAGAGCAGATTAAATACTATTTATCTAGCTGACTTACACCTAACAAACATATAATGAAAAGAATCATAAACATATTCATTGCTCTAATTATTTCAATATCTGTATTTTCAACCGGACAAGCCGGAGATATATTGATTTGGAATGGAGGTAAGTTGACTGTATTTTCAAATCCATTAGAACTTCGAAATGACATTGATTCATTAAGGCCAAAGTTATTTGGAGAAAAAAATGGAGGAATGAATACAGCCTGTTGGCGGGGATACATTGCAGAATGGACAATGATAGATAATGAAATTTTTCTAACCAATATTTACAGTTGCAATTATTACGATGACAGTATTAAATCAGATTTAAAAACTGTTTTTGGCGCTGAATACAATAACGGTAAGGTAAAAGCTACCTGGTTGACTGGAAAAATACTCCTCCCTAAAGGTAAGCTTATACATTACGTTCATAGTGGATACGAATCTTTTTACGAAACTGAAATAGAATTGACTTTTAACAATGGGATGTTGACTGAGCAGGTGACATATGATAACTCAAAATCTTATAAATCAATTTACACAGAAAAACATGATAGCCTTCAAAATTTCATTTATAAAAACATTGATTGGAATAAAGTGCCGGACTTAAAAGATAAAAAGAAAAGAGTTTTAATTTCGATTATATCTGGTGAAATAAAAAAGCCAGATAGTGTTTTGATTGTACGACCTTGTGATAATGAAATATTAAATCAGGAAGCATTAAGGGTCGTTAAATTATTACCAGAATGGGATGTTTATTACAAACATGGAGTTGTATATAGAATGAAATGGACTTTTCCAATTATATTTGACGAAGAAAAAAGAATGAGGTACGCTCATTAGTCAGTAAGCTTAATCTGCTCAAAAACAGAAATATCACTCCCCCATTCCCAGTATATTCTCCCTGTACCACGGATCATTCGCCTGCTTCAGCAATGCCTTCATCTGACCTGTCAACCGTTTCATCAACGATTTATTCCGGTCGGCATCTAAAGGATGCATCTGATACGGATCTTTTTTATCATCAAATAAAAGGATTTCTTTTACCTGTTTATCCCGGTCGATGGTAATGGCCAGGGTATAACGGTCGGTTTTGATACCTCTTGCCACAGGGAAATAGTTGAGTACCTCCTCTTTTTCATTGACATCGCCATCCACATTCCGAATGTACAATACTCCTTTGGGAGCTTTTCCTTTTGAGGCTTTTCCCGAGAGATGTGCCGCCAGATCATGTCCCTGAACAGTTGACGGAATTTCGGCTTTCAGTCCGGCCATCGACAACAAAGTAGGCATAATGTCGGGCGTCGAGAGCATCAGATCGCTGACACCTGGTTTCAGTTTGCCGGGATAACGAATGATAAAGGGCACATTCATCGACTCAGCATAGGGTGAGTTTTTGGGGTCTTCCACGTGACTGGCCATTGTTTCGCCATGGTCGGAAGTGAATACTACAATGGTATTCTTATCCAGTCCCAGTTGTTTTACAGCATCGAGAATGCGTCCGAACTCTCTGTCGACACCGGTAACAGAGGCAAAATAAAAGGGAGCCTTTTTCTGTTTCTTTTTCAGCTCCGGATTAACATTCGGACGAACCAGCAATTCATTCAGGGGTTTATCCTTGTATAAATTATAATCTTCTTCCATCACATCCTCTAAGGAACTGTACGGACTGTGCGGAGGATTCATGCTGACAACCATGTAAAACGGTTTCTTCGGATCACGAACTGTAGTGAGGTATTCGATGACCTTATCGGCTTCGTGCTTTGGCGACCATTCCCTTATTTCGTGACGATTCCCTTCATTATCCCAGTAATGAGGTTCTTTGTGCACATCGAAGGTTCCGTAAGAATACCAGTAATTGAAACCGTGACGACCTTCCTTCGGCGTATAGGCGTCCCATGCCGGCCAGCGATCATCCACATAAGTACCGGGTTTCTGAGGATTATTGGGCGTGGGAAAATCAACATGCAGTTTGCCAAAATAAGCACAGTCGTATCCGTTGCGCGACAACACATCGCTGATGGTTACCGCATCGGCACGCAGACTACTGTTGGGCCGGGTGCTGTTGCAATTGAGCGACACGCCACTGCCATCGGGATACATGCCCGTGAGCATCATACCGCGGTGTGGACTGCTCAGCGGACAATTACTCTGTGCCGAAGTCAGCACCACCGACTCGCGGGCAAAACGACTCAACACAGGAGTGTGTACAGGATCTCCCTTAAAGTTCACCTTATCCCTGAATCCTTCTTCACTCCATAGCTGCATGGCATGATTCCTGAACTGATCGGGAAATACATAAATGATATTCGGACGATCATTTGTCTGCGCAATGGCCGCACCACTTACTGCGAGACCCATTACTATCGGGGTAATTGATTTGTGCATTTTCATATTTGTTTTTTGTAACCACAAAAGGATGTTAGTTGAGAGTTGAGAGTTGAAAGTTGAGAGTTGAGAGTTTAATTTAGTTCTTAGCTCTTAGTTCTTAGCTCTTAGTTCTTATCACTCTCAACTTTCAACTCTCAACTCTCAACTCTCAACTTTCAACTTTCAACTTACTTCAAAATTTTATTATTTCTTAAAAACCTTATAAATGTATTCCCCTTTTAACTGAGGTGTTTTCGCTTTGAGCGTCAAACGATAAATCTCTTTCCCCCACACACCCGAGAGACGGGGATCGTTGAGCGTTATGGTTTCGAGCGATCCATCAAACACATTCTTATCGTAAGTCATTGCGACTTTCCTACCCTGCACATCGATCAGCACCTCCCCTTCTTTCAATTGGATATTACCCCAAAGCATAAAATGAATTTCGTTGGCAGCCAATGCTTTTTTCAAGTCGAACTTATCTTTCACGATCAATTCCCGGTCGGTCAGCTGGTACGAACGAACCCAGCTTTTCGCCGCAACCGTATCGGGATAAGCTGTGGCAATATTCATCGACAGTGTTTTCTTTTTATCATTGAAATCCACCTTTGTGGCTTTGAAATTCTTGCCGAATTTCTGTTCAATGCCATTGATGGATGGCAGGTTATGATAGTTGCTGCGCATGGTCCATATGGTATAACGCTCTTTCCCGAAAGTCTGACGGGTATAGGTTCCCACACCCGCATCGATGAATACCGGCATTTCATCTATCCACAACGAGAATGTTCCGGCATCGTTATGATTATGACTTTCGGCATTGTAACCTCCTTTTGCCGCCAGGAAGAAATGCTGTTTGTTGCTCAGGTAATAAAACTGCGTTTCGGGATAAGCTACTGCTTCGGGAACGGTATGAAGAGGCTTAACCTGTTTTAATTCCGCATCATGTGTTATGGACTCCAGCACCCTGAAAAAGTCGATGCCATATGAATAGGTATTGTCCATCCCTTTTGAAAGCAGGGCACCAAACTGCATCATCTCCTGACTGTTGACGGCCTTTCCATAACGGTAAATCAGACTTCCCTGTCCCGAAAAACGGGCGGAAGCATCGGCAAAATTGACTACCCAGTTATTGCCGACATAAGTTCTGGAGATATATTCACCCATATTCCGGATCATTGGGTTGTCGAACAGCGTGATTTGTCCGCCGGTGATATTATACAATAACTGAAGATAATCATACATTTTACCGGCAGCATGTCCCCAGTACGACGGGCCTTCTTCGCAGGCACCATCATAGCTCACATAGTTGATGAACTTATCGACCGACTGCATACTCCGGTACACATCTTTACTTAGTTGAGTCATGTCGTCCTCCATCAAAGCAATACATTGCAGAGAATTGAAGTTAGTCCACGGATTCCAGTTATTCACCATACCATCGGGACGGGGATGAAACGCCATCCACCAGAAATTGTCATTTTCCCGGTAAGGAATAATAATTTTCTGATATAGCTCATGACGCAATCGTTTTGAAATAACCGGATCAACCTTGTCGAATTCGGCATGAAAGAAATAATAAGTCCATGATAACAACGAGCCTAATTCTGCAGAAAACAGATCGATGACATTTTCGGTATAATCGGGTAATGAACGTTTTGATTTTTGTGCTGAGAGATGGGCTGACAACACCCAGGATGTACGTTCGCAGTTATAAAAAACGCCATTGATAATCTGATCAGTAAAACGTCCCTTCCCTTCGGCTAGCTCGGCAAGCACTAAATCAGCCAGGGCGTTGTTGTTATCCGAGTTTGGGTTTTGCATGATGTCTCTGTTACCCGAACGTTCATATTCAAGATAATCAGTAGCTTTTACCACCTGCCAGGTATAATTGAGTTGTTTCTCTCCCCGTTGAATCAGGGAGGCTTTGTTTTCACCCAATAGTTTATCCCATGCAGCGCGATCAGTGTACGCGGGGTATTTCACCCATTCCTGCCGCGGAATAAGCTTTTTGAAAACGGCTTCGGGGGATTGGTGCTGACTTAAGAAATTTCGTTCGGCGGAAGCACCATAGGTAAAAAGCGTACAAAAGAAAATTAACGAGAAGAGCAATGTGTTTCTTATCATATTACGAAATTTATATTGATGTATATTTCGAATGTAAAAATACTACAGAATTTTACCTTCTATAGCCTAAAATTTATTCAAAATGGGTCAATATCGTTCACAATTCATCGTTAATCAGGTTCTTCCTCCATTTCTTCAGCCGTTTCCTCTGTTTTGCGGTAAGCCGACGGCGACACTCCGAACTGCTCCTTAAAACATTTGGCGAAGTACTTCGGTGAACTGAAACCTAACATATAGGTAATGTCAGAGATATTATATTCAGGATGGTTGGTCAGCATTTGAGCAGCCTTCTTCAACCGGACATTCAGTATGAAATCGTTGGGTGTTTGACCTGTAATTCCCTTTATTTTGGTAAACAGCCTTGTTCTACCCAGGGCCATCTCACGGGAGAAGGCCGGCACATCAAACTCGCTGTCGTCGATATGTGCTTCGACTACCTGTTGTGCTTTTTCTAAAAATTCGCGGTCTAACTGATTCGTAGCAATCAAACGAGGAGCAAAATCTGTAAGTTTGCTGAATTTTTCCTGTAAGATTCTCCGGTTATTCACCAGATTATTACACCTTGTAATCAGTGTTTTAACATTAAATGGCTTGGTAATATAATCATCGGCACCCAGACGTAAACCTTCAATATTATATTCAATGGCTGTTTGCGCCGTGAGCAACACCACAGGAATATGACAAACAAGGAAGTTGTTTTTAATCTTTGAACACATCTCACTACCCGACATTTTTGGCATCATCAGGTCACTGAGTACAATGTCGGGTTGATGTTCAATCGTCAGTGCCAACCCTTCTTCCCCATCAGCAGCAGTAAATATCTTATACAAAGGCTCAAATACCTGTTGCAGCATCTGTCGCAATTCATCGTTATCCTCAACAATAAGCATGGAATAAATTGGTCCACCATCTTGTACCTGACCTTCAATCATTTCCGACATAAATTCCTGATCGAGTTCGTCAAGACACATTACTGAAGCATCTTCATTACTTACACCCTGTATCTTTTGTTCATCACTGAAATGTGCGGCACCTTTTCTAAGGCTTACAATAAATTTAGAACCTACTTCTTTGGTACTTTCAACATGAATAATTGCCCCATGAGCTTCAAGTATGTTCTTTGTAAGCGCCAGCCCGATACCGGTTCCGGGAGCCATATTATTGATCTGCAAACCATTTTCAGCCTGATAAAACCGGTCAAAAATCTTTTCAATTGCCTCCGGAGCAATACCAATACCACTGTCGATAATTTCAACAACTACACTTTCAACGGTCTCCGAGGTTTTAATGATGATGCTTCCCTCCTTGGGCGTATACTTAAATGCATTGGATATGAGATTATAAAACACTTTCTGCATCTGAATCGGATCAAACCATAATTTCAAATGCTCGGTCCCGCTTTCAAATTCAAATTTGATATTCCTGTAATTAGCATACTCCGTAAATGAGAGATAAATCTCGTAAAGAAAATTCGTAAAATCACGCTGCACGACCTTAATATTCAAATGTCCCTGTTCGCTTTTTCTGAACTCGAGCAACTCATTAATCAGATTCTGCATGTTGAGGGTATTACGTTTAATATTCAATATCCGGTTAAAAACTGTCGGCTGAATATTACTCATTTGCAACAACATATCCACCTGACCTGCAATGAGGGTAAGTGGTGTGCGGAACTCATGCGAGATATTGGTAAAGAAACGTAATTTCGACTGGTTCACTTCCTCGATGTGCTCCTTCTCCTTCATCTCATAAGCAAGCGATGCTTTGAGCAATAATTTCGAACGGGTGAAAATCAGGTACCTCCACACGATAAATATAATAAGCAAAACGTAAAATAAATAAGCATACCATGATTGGTAGAAAGGTGGAAATACCTGCATTTGAAGGTAGGTACTTGCTATCGGGGTTTTGTCGACCGACGAGATGGCCTGCATCACCAACTGGTACTTACCGGGATTCAGGTTCATAAAATTAAGCTTGTTAATACCTGCCGGTAATTCCGTCCAGTTTTCCGAGAAACCCTCCAAACGATATCGATAAAGCGGTTGATTGAATGAAATATAATTATTGGTGGCAAACTCAATGGTCAACATCGATTGTTTATGATTCAGTTTGATGGATTTGGTATATGGAAGTGATGCCTCCAGCACTCCTGATTGATCGCCGGGCACTACAAGCTTATTGTTGATCCACATATTCACTAAGTGCAGGTTGAAAGGACGTTGAGGTGTCGATAGATTTTCTTCGAAGAAGGAAACCATACCATTCATTCCCGCCACATAAATCTCACCGGAACGGAGTGTTCGCATACCTCCGTTAAATAAGGAATTCAGCGGAAAACCATTTTCAGAGGCGTAATTAAATGTCTTTTTGTTTTCAGCATCGAGTATCGACAATCCATGAGTTGTGGATATAAATACATATCCGAATTTCGACTCCATCATATTACTGATATAATCATTTTTCAACCCGGCATTTTTGCTGTCGAAACGAATGAATTTGTCAGACGCTCTGTCGTACAGGTTCACTCCTCCTCCGTTTGTTCCTATCCACAAACGTTTTTTACTGTCGACGAGTAATTTCATCACATTATTGTTACTCAGACTGGTAGAATCTCCCTGTATAGTTGTATAAGACTTTAACCGACCTGTTTTGACATTATAACAATGCAGACCCTGACCAGCCATCCACAGTTCATCACCAATTATCCTTAGGTCAACAAAATAAGCTACTTTCTTATGAAGTGCATCTGAGAAAAGCTGAACCTGACCGGTAATCTTATCAAGTAAAAACAGACCATTATATGTTGCCACCAGTAGTTTGTTCTGATAAGGTACAATGGCGCGAACGATATCCGACTGTTCCCAACCGCGCCTCAAATGCCTGATCTGCTTTGTACTTAAATTACTCATATTTACTCTGACCACTCCCCCGAGATGGGTCCCCAACCAAAGTTCATTGGTTTCAGCATCATAGTAACCCACCTTGATATTATCAGTAGTAAGTCCCGCACCTTCACTTCCCGCTCTTATATTTCTGTAAGTACGGGTTTCGGGATTATAAATAATCAAGCCATCTCCCTCCGAACACAGCAATAACTGCCCGTTTTTATCTTCAATAATTTCGCTTATTATCGGGAAAGGCTTATTCATAAACGAACCTTGCCTTAAGTCATGGAAGGTATAGAAATCTATTTCCGGATTGAAATAGTTGACTCCTCCGAAATAGGTACCTGTCCATATGGTACCCTGAATATCTTTATAAAGCGACCAGACCGATTCGTTGGTCAACTCCAGAAATTGCGTCCCTCCTGAATTATAGTGTTTAAAAACTTCGGAATCAATAGCAAGTTTATCAAGTCCCTTGCGGGTTCCTATCCATAAGAAATCCTTGTTATCCTGAGTAATAGCCCTGACAAATGAAGAGGATATAGAATGCTGATCTTTATACTGATAATTACGGATATTCCCGTTTCTTTCTATCTTAAATAAACCTTTTTCCCAGGTACCAACCCATATATTTTTTCTGTTATCTTCATAAAGTGACGAAACCTGACTGCAATCCGGAATGACCTGCCTGATTTTTTTATTCTGGTCGACAATATATACCCCGGAAGATAATGTACCGAGCACAATTCTCTGATCAGCCGTCTGCAATATTGTTCGTATCGGCGATTTAATCTCCTTAATTTTCAGATAAAGCGTTTTTACTCCATCAATATAAGTATACAGGTAATTATCTTCCGCTATCCACAGATTTCTGACACCATAGGCAATGGCATCAGCACGGTCGCGCTGAACAATTTTCATTTCACCTGTTTTCAACCGGTATTCATTGATGCCGTTTTGACTGTGTATATACACATGCCCATTTTTATCTCCGCAAATATTTTTCACCAAACTGCCGTTCAATGAATTGCTGTCGGTAGGTTCCGGCCTGAAAACTTCCATGGTATTGCCGTTATAGCGGTTGACTCCTTCCCGTGTTCCAAACCAAATGGCTCCCAGTTCATCCTGATAGATCGACATCACCGACAGTTGTGAGAGTCCCTGTTCAATACCAATTTTTGAAAAGTAAATATCACTTTCGGCAAACAGTTCCAACTGCACAATAAGCACTATGAACACAAAGTAAAACTTATTTCTTTTCATGATTTTTTCAACAAAATAAATATAAATGCAACTTAATACCGGAAAGTTCAATATACTACTGTACAAAAATACAGAAAATACACGAATCATGTACATTAGCTTAGGATTCAATTGTACATATCAATCCTCATATTATTCATTTGTACAAAATCAAACAAAATCATTCCGATTTTTATTGTATCTTTGTAGCGAACAAAAGTAAAATTATTTATATAAATATAACATCAAATTACATTAATTTAAAAACCTGAATGGCAAAATCCCAAAACTCTTTCAACAAAAAAGAAAACGAGCAAAAACGTTTAAAAAAAAGAAAAGATAAATTACAAAAAAAAGAAGAACGTAAATTAAATGCCGGGGAAGGTGGTCTCGACAGTATGATTGCTTATGTTGACGAAAACGGCAACCTCAGTAATACTCCGCCAGATCCCACAAAAAAACAAAAAGTTGATGCTTCTACCATTGAAATCGGAGTAGCAAGAAGAGAAGAAGAAGCTGTTCCGGCTGTGAGAAGTGGTCGTATCGATTATTTTGACGACTCAAAAGGCTTTGGTTTTATCAAGGAAACCGGCACACAGGAAAAATTCTTCGTACATGTAAAAGGATTACTTCAGGAAGTCAAAGAAGGCGATATGGTAACTTTTGAGCTGGAAAGAGGAATGAAAGGAATGAATGCCGTAAGGGTTAAGAAGAATTAACATAACACTCTGATTGATAAAACAGAAGTTACAAATTTAAAACCTGTTTTCAAATAATCGTATTATGAGAAGTAAACGTTTAATAGTAATTACCGGAACAATACTAATTATTTGTTTCGGTATTTTTTCTGATGCTCAGGCAAAAAACAAACCGAAAGATACCGGAATTATCCGTATGGAAACGCCGGCAAGAGCAGCGGGGCAAAAAAATGTATTGCAACTCCGTTGTGAACCAATTTCCACGGTGCGTATTGCTTTCATTGGATTAGGCCATCGGGGTCAGGGTGCAATCAAACGATATATGCAACTTGAGGGTGTTGAAGTGGTGGCACTTTGTGATCTCAACAAGGAATCAGTTGCCAAAGCACAAGCAATGCTGGCGAAAAACAATAAAAAACCGGCACTTGAATTTACTAACGGACCAAATGACTGGAAAAATGTTTGCGAACTGAAAAATGTAGACCTGATCTACAACTGTGCTCCGTGGAATCTGCACACGCCTGTTGCCGTTTATGCCATGGAACAGGGTAAACATGTAGCACTGGAAGTTCCTGCTGCCATGACCATCGACGAATGCTGGCAACTGGTGAATACTGCCGAAAAAACACGCAAACATTGTATGATGCTCGAAAATTGCTGTTACGATTTTTTTGAAATGGCAACACTCAATATGGCTCAACAAGGCGTACTGGGTGAAATTGTACATGTTGAAGGTGCCTATATACACGATTTGCGTTCACTCAACTTTGCCGATCCCGACAATGGAGGATATCAGGGAATGTGGCGATTAAAATACAATGAAAAACATACCGGAAACCTCTATCCCACTCATGGTCTCGGTCCTGTTTGTCAGGCATTGAACATTCACCGTGGCGATAAAATGAATTACCTGGTCTCTGTGTCGTCCAATCAATTTGGCATGACGGAGTATGCAAAAGATAAATTTGGAGCAGACTCAGATTATGCCAAAAGAAAATATGCCCGTGGTGACATAAATACCACAATCATCCGTACTGAAAAAGGAAAAACAATTATGATTCAGCACGATGTTACCAGTCCCCGACCTTATGACCGTATTCATAAACTGAGTGGCACAAAAGGTTTTGTACAGAAATATCCGGTAAAGGGAATTGCTTTTGAACCCGATGCACATAAATTTCTTTCCGGCGAAGCTATGGATTCAGTATTATTGAAATATCAGCACCCCATCGTGAAAGAAGTAGGTGAAAAAGCTAAAAAGGTGGGTGGACACGGAGGAATGGACTTTATCATGGACTACCGTTTAATCTACTGTTTACGAAATGGTTTACCTCTGGATCAGGATGTGTACGATGCTGCTGAATGGTCGTCACTCGTTGAACTTACGGAACTATCGGTAAAGAATGGCTCCGTACCTGTTGAAATTCCTGATTTCACCCGCGGCGACTGGAACAAACTGAAAAAACTGGAATTTGCAAAGTAATCAATAACATCTTAAGCTATATAAAATGAATAATATTCTGAATCAGTTTCAACTTAAAAGTGAAGTTGCTGAAATCGTACCACTTAAAATCGGACATATCAACGATTCGTTCGTGGTAAAAGGTAAAAATCCTGCAGACCCTTACTACTTTCTGCAGAAAATCAATCACCACATTTTCAAAGATGTGGAGGGATTACAGAACAATATCAGGATAGTAACAGATCACCTGAGAAAGAAATATCAGGAAGCCGGCGAAACTGATATTGAACAAAAAGTTCTGCAGCTTATCCCTACAAATGACGGAAAATGGTACTTTAAGGATTCTTCCGGAGATTACTGGAGGGTATATGTACACATCAAAAACACACACAGCTACGAGGCAATTACTCCTGCTCTGGCATACGAAGCAGGGAAAGCTTATGGTGATTTCCATTGTAAAATTGTTGATATCCCTACCGAACAATTGATCGACTCAATTCCCGATTTTCATAATGTGGTATTCAGGGTACAGCAATTGAAAGATGCGATTGGAAACAATGCCGCCGGAAGATTAGAGAAAACACTCTGGATGGTCGACGAACTGCTCAAAAGAGCGGATGACATGTGCCTGCCTCAGCGTCTGTTCAAAGACGGCATCCTACCCGGAAGAATTAATCACTGCGACACAAAAATCAACAACCTGCTTTTCAATGATAAAGACGAGCCATGTTGTATTGTTGATTTGGACACTATGATGGTTAGCACCGTATTATCAGATTTTGGCGATTTCATGCGCACAGCTGCCAATACCGGCGCCGAAGATGACCCTAACCCCGACAATATTGATGTCAACCTTGATATTTATGAGGCCTACACGAAGGGTTACCTTGAAAAGGCAACTTTCCTGACTGAAGCTGAACTTGAACATCTGGCACTGGGTGCAAAAATGCTTACTTATATGCAAACCGTACGTTTCTTTACCGATTATCTGAATGGTGATACCTATTATAAAATAAGTCATCCGGAACACAACTGGCAGAGAACAATTGCCCAGTTCAGGTTGTTAGAGCAACAGGAAAAAAAGTTTGAAACAATGCAGCAAATTGTAAAAGACTGTTCAAAAGATCAAAAATAAATATATTATGCAATTCGATTTAAGTTCAAAAATTACATTAGAGAGAATTCCTGAAAGGTATTACAGACCTGTCGACATGATTGATAAAATCCGACAAACTCAGTTTGAAAAAATAGATACTGAAATCTATGATGATGAAATTCAGGGATCAAAACAGGTTGCAAGAGAAATTGCACAGATTATTCTGCAAAAACAGAGTCAGAATCAGCAATGTGTATTGGGACTTTCGGGAGGATCATCTCCTCTGAATGTCTACGACGAGTTGGTCAAGATGCATGTTAAAGAAGGATTAAGCTTTAAGGACGTTATTGTATTTAATGTAACCGAATTTTATCCGCTTACCGACAAAAAACAACATTCAAACTCACGTATAATTCAGGAATATCTTCTGAATAAAGTGGATTTCAGGAAGGAAAATTTCCACACACTGGTTCCTGCCTCTAGCAATAAAAAAATTAACGAGTTCTGCTATCAGTACGAAGAGCTAATCAAAAGCTATGGCGGACTGGATTATGTATTAGTCAGTGTCGGACTTGTCGGCAATCTGGCTTATAATGAACCGGGATCAAACATTGGCTCAAAAACAAGGTTAATGTTGCTGGATGACCAATCAAGAAGCGATCTCAAACAATTTTACAATAATGTATCGGACATCCCTTCCTATGGATTTACCATCGGCTTGTCCACAATGATGAATGCCGGTCAGGTAACGCTACTGGCCTGGGGGGAACATAAATCGGCCATCTTAAAAAAGGTGATCGAAGAAAAAGCAGATGATAATGTACCGGCCTCTTTGCTTCAGTTACATAAAAATGCCAAAGTGGCTATGGATGTAAGTGCTGCAGAAATGTTAACCAGACTCAGCGAGCCCTGGCTGGTAGGATCATGCGACTGGACCAACCAACTCACACGCCGCGCTATTGTATGGCTATGCGAAAAAACAGGCAAACCGATACTTAAACTGACCAACAAAGACTATAACCAACACGGATTGGATGAGTTACTGGTAAAATACGGCTCTGCATACGATGTTAACATTCAAATTTTCAACGACCTGCAGCACACCATTACCGGATGGCCGGGAGGAAAACCAAATGCCGACGACAGTAACAGACCCGAACGCGCACTTCCCTACCCTAAAAGAGTGTTGGTTTTCAGTCCGCACCCTGATGATGACGTAATTTCGATGGGAGGAACTTTCCAGCGCTTGAAAGATCAGCAACACGATGTTCACGTTGCTTATCAGACCTCAGGAAATATTGCTGTTGGCGATGAAGAGGTAATTCGTTATGTTTCGTTGATGAAGAATCTCAATGCAAAATACAAAAACTGTAATGATGAGATTGACACAAAATTAAATGAAGTTCTTGATTTACTTCTGCAACCAGGCACTGAAAACAGTCAGCAGATTAACAAGGATTTATTATTCATAAAAGGTCAAATCCGTCGCGAAGAAGCCCGCTCTGCCTGCAGATTTGTTGGCTTAAAACCCGAAAACGTACATTTTCTTGATCTGCCGTTTTACGAAACAGGGCAAGTGAAGAAAGGAAATCTGAGTGAAGCCGACGTCAACATCGTTATGGATTTAATCAAATCAGTGAACCCTCATCAGATTTTCGTGGCAGGCGACCTCGCCGATCCACACGGCACTCACAAGGTGTGTCTGAATGCTGTTTTGGCGGCAATTGATGAACTCAAACCCACCGGATTACTCGATGAATGTCGCGTATGGATGTACCGTGGTGCATGGGCAGAATGGGAAATCGACCATATTGAAATGGCTGTGCCTATTAGTCCTGAACAGTTGAGAAATAAGAGAAATTCCATTCTCAGACATCAATCACAAATGGAAAGTGCACCTTATCTGGGAAATGATGAAAGATTGTTCTGGCAAAGATCGGAAGACAGAAACAGAGCAACAGCAAACCTGTATCAGAATCTTGGATTAGCCTCCTATGAAGCTATTGAAGCATTTGTTGAATATAAATTTTAAGTAATGAAGAAAATTAAAATTCCCTTGCTTTCTGCATTAGAAACAACGGAAATAAATGCTGCAGGTAGTTATCTGATCAATCACTCTGACACACATGCCATTGACACGCTGAACTGGCCCGATTCTTTTAATTATCTGCCGGAAACAAAATTCAATATCGCGTATACAAATACGCATCTATGGATACATTTCAGAGTGACAGAAAAAAATGTAAAAGCAGTTCACCTGAATGATCAGGAGGAAGTATGGAAAGACAGTTGTGTGGAGTTCTTCGTAAAACTGCCTTATGCAGAGAAATACACCAATTTTGAGTTTAACTGTATTGGCACATGCCTGTCCACAAGAAGAAAATCAAGAAATGAAGATGTTGTTCCTCTATCTGTTGAAGAAATGCAAAGCATTGAACGTTTTTCATCTTTAGGAAACCAGGTTGTCGACATTAAAGATAAAACAGATTGGTCACTTACAGTAAAAATTCCACTGCAAATACTTAGTTCCGATACTTCGGCAACTATTACAACCATGTACGGGAATTTTTATAAATGTGGTGATGAAACAGCAAAACCCCATTATGTGAGTTGGAGCAAAATCAACACAGTACAACCGGACTTCCATCAACCCGATTATTTTGGTATGTTGGAACTCTGATATCCTCTCAAATAGAATGTATAAAGAAACTGTTTCATTATCTGAAACAGTTTCTTTAGTTTTATGGGAGAACTACAATCAATAAACTGATACAGTTTGTGTAAGATATGAATTTTTCTTACATTTGAAAAATTTTGAAAGTGAATGACCCTTTCATTTTAGCATCCTCCATGATTTCTAAACAAAAGTACTTGCTTTTCATCCCATTATTAATTGTAACCTTTTTACTGTTCATTACGGATTTGGTTTGGGGAAGTATTGATATCCCTTTTAAAGAATTAATTTCTATCATCAGTGGTAATCATTCAGATCCTGTTAATACCGAGATCCTGCTGAATTTCAGACTTCCAAAAGCCATCACAGCGATGCTTGCCGGTGCTTCATTATCAGTTGCCGGTTTGTTGATGCAAACGCTTTTCAGGAATCCCCTGGCTGATCCATATATTCTTGGTGTAAGTTCAGGTGCCGGATTAGGAGTAGCTTTAACCATGATGAGCGCTGCTCTTTTACCTGCCATGTGGATCAGCAGTGGCTGGGGAATTATTGCTTCTGCAATTATCGGCGCTGCACTTGTACTATTACTGGTTATTGCAGTGTCATACAAACTGCATAACTCCGTATCGCTTTTAATTGTAGGTATCATGTTCGGCACCATTGCCGGTGCTATCGTAAGCATATTACAGAACTTCTCCAATCCTGATGCCATCAAACTGTACGTACTCTGGACTTTTGGCAGTTTAAGTGCCGTAAGCTGGGAAAACCTGCAATTGCTGATACCTGTTATTCTTGCGGGATTAATTCTTGCTTTTGCCCTGCATAAGAAATCCGACGGATTACTTTTGGGTGAAAACTATGCAAGGGGATTAGGAATCAATATACGTCAGACACGTATTCTTATTGTCATAGCTACAGGTATTCTCGCGGGAAGTATCACCGCATTTACGGGACCAATAGCATTTGTGGGTGTTGCGGTACCACACATAGCAAGAGGAATTTTTAAAACAGCTGCACATAAGGTGCTCATTCCTGCAACCGTTTTATTAGGAGCTGCCTTAATTCTGATATGTGACATCATAACTCAAATACCAACATACACATTACCAATCAACACTGTAAGTGCACTTTTCGGAGCGCCGGTAATTATATGGATAATATTAAGAAGAAAATAAAATGACCATAAAAGATCGCTATAAAAATATCATCGACTGGTTTCAGATAAACATGCCTGTTGCAGAAACCGAACTGCACCACGACAACCCTTTTCATTTACTGGTGGCAGTAATACTTTCGGCACAGTGTACAGATAAGAGGGTGAATATGACAACACCTAAACTATTTGCCGATTTTCCCACTCCTGAAAGTATGGCTGCGGTGAGTTCAGACCTTATTTTCACTTATATTAAGTCGATTTCATATCCCAATAATAAGGCAAAACATTTAGTAGGGATGGCTCAGATGCTTGTCACTGAATTTAATGGAGTTGTTCCCGATGATGTTGAATTACTACAAAAGTTGCCCGGCGTAGGACGTAAAACGGCAAATGTAGTTGCATCCGTTATTTTCGATAAACCTGCAATGGCTGTTGATACACATGTATTCAGAATTTCTGAAAGATTAGGATTAACAACCAACTCAAGGAATCCGCTGCAAACAGAATTAACCCTGATTAAGCACATCCCTGAACAGCTAATTCCAAAGGCGCATCATTGGTTAATATTACACGCAAGATATATTTGCCAGGCCAGAAAACCAAAGTGTATGGAATGTGGTTTAAAAGAATGGTGCAGAATGTATCAGCAAACAATTAAACATTAATCTCTTTAGAAATCAGATTTTATTATACAATATTTCTATTTTGTACTTTATAAAAAACAAGCTTTACAACGTTAATTTAAATTTAATTATTATGTCAGAAGTTCAAGACAACAATTGCTGCAAACCGAAATATTCGGGACAAGGAGCATCAGGAGGAGCCGTTTACGGCTTTGGTTTTATCGGAGCTGCCATCTGGTTCATTTCACAGGCAACCGGTTTTTGGGTGGGGGTTTTAGGTTTCCTGAAAGCCATCGTATGGCCGGCTTATTTAGTCTATGAAGCGTTGAAAGCCTTAGGGGCTTAAATGTAAAAAAGGTGCAGAAAAATTTCTGCACCTTTTTTATTGAGAGCGGAAGACGGGGCTCAAACCCGCGACCCTCAGCTTGGAAGGCTAATGCTCTATCAACTGAGCTACTTCCGCAAAATTTAATTACATTCTTTAACTCAGTTGATAGAGCATTTCCAGTGTCTATCTTTTGGCAACTGAGTTACTTCCGCAATTTAGTTAAGAGTTGAAAGTTGAGAGTTGAAAGTTAATACTTTATATATTGAAAGAACTCTCAACTCTCAACTCTCAACTCTTAATTCTCAACTATTGTGGGCAGTGAAGGATTCGAACCTCCGAAGTCGAAAGACAGCTGAGTTACAGTCAGCCCCAGTTGGCCACTTTGGTAACTGCCCAAAATTTTTTCATTAAAAAAGCATCTTGTTGAATGATGCTTTTTCTTTATTTCTAAACCGGTGCAAAAGTAGGTGTTTTTTTTTGTATTACCAAACTTTTACCAAACTATATTTGCCATTTTTATTGCAGTAATGGCAGCTTCAACCCCTTTGTTTCCATGAATTCCACCAGCCCTGTCAATTGCTTGTTGCATGTTGGAAGTTGTGAGGACACCAAAAATAACCGGACAGGCATCCTTGATGGTATTCAGGCTTGCTATTCCCTGTGTAACGCCCTGACATACATAATCAAAATGCGGTGTATCTCCCTGCACCACGCAACCAAGTACGATAATAGCATCATAGGATTCCCCGGCGAAATTATCGAAGAGAAACTTCTTTGCCGCAAACACAAGCTCGAAAGTACCGGGAACATGAACAACATTAATATTGTTATGTTGCACTCCATTTGCTTTCAAACAATCCATTGCGCCTGTCAGCAGAGCATGTGTGATATGAGGATTCCAGTCTGCCACAGCAACAGCATAACGCTGTTTCACAAGAACTTCTTTTGGTGGCAGCAAATCCGGATCATAATCAGAAAGATTTTGATATTGAGTTGCCATGATCAATCTTATTGCAGGCGGGAAATATACTTGTCGATATCCTGACTCTCAATACTCATTGGATAATCATTTTTGATTGAAAGGTAGTTTTCAAGAGCTTTTTTAGTATCGCCTTCGGATTCATATATAATTCCGGCTTTTTTAAGATAAAGCGGAGACAACACCTCATTTTCAGAGTCAGCAGCTTCATTAAAAAACTTGATAGCCTTTTGAGGTTCACCCAACTCAGCATAACAATCGCCCATCAGCCCGATAGCCATAATTGAAATATAATCGTCATCCGCATCGAATCCGGATAAAAAGCTTATCGCCTTATCATAGTCACCTAAATGGTAAGAACAAATACCCGCATATGCTTTTGCAAGATTACCTGAGGGTGTGAGACTGTATTCAGAACTGATTGCTTCAAAACCGATTGATTCAAAACCATCACCTTCAAGAGCCAGTTTGAATGAATCAGTGCTAAAATACATTTGAGACCTGTACATCTCATTAGCTGCTTCGGTGGCGCGTGGTTTTATATAAAAATTATTGATGGCTAAAAAACCGATGACAATAATCGCAACAACACCCAATCCGTACAGGATCTGTTTCTGATATTTCTCAATAAATGCCTCAGATGTGGTAAGTGCATGTTCTACATTTTCAAATTCATCGTGTTTCGTTGCTGCTTTTTTGGACATAACAATTTTATTTAATCGATTTATATGATTATAAAAAATAAACGGCAACAAAAATAGCTATTTTATTTTAATCTGCGAAATATCACTGTTGCTTTTTTACTCATTCTTTTTATATTTTCAACTTGCCTGACCGCTATAATAATCAACAATAATAGTTGAAGGGTGAATTTGCATTCAGAAACCCAAACTAACATGCGTTAATTGTAAAGTATCATAAAAATGTCTTATTGTAGCTGAATCAGTTTTATTGACTCAACCAAACTGAATGCAGGTCATATCAGGGGGAATAACGGATTAAAAATCATTTCATATACTGCCTTAAAGCCTAAGGCAGGGCTATGTAAAGTTCTGTAACGGGAACATTCGGGAAAGTGTTCCTATACTTTCGATTAAAAAAGGGGGACTTTTACAAAAAAGCTCCTATACTTTCCTTAAAAAGGTCCTACACTTTGATCCATACAACAGCATTATAGCAAACACACATCGCCGATGCAATGATTATACATCGGCAATGTAATGTTAATACATCAGGCATGTAGAGTTGGTACATCAGGCATGAAAAGTTGGTACATCGGGCATGTAAGTTTTGTAAATCAGGCATGAAAATACTGAGAATTACGCTGATGCGAAACTCTATTCGCTTCCGGATTCCGCAAACACAGTAACCTAATGGAACAGGATAATAATATTTGCTCTGTATTTTTGTTAAAAATGCCCGACAACAGAACTATTTCAGAAGAATTATGTTATATTTGCAACAGAAATAAAACGCCGCATTGTTTAGAGATTGGAAAACTCAACACTACATTTTTAACGAGTAATGGCGGTTTTTAATGGCGGGCTGCGCCTCAGGGTAAGTCTTCGACTCAGCAGATTACAAAGAAAACCTACATCTCAAATCCTGTCTACAGGAGTTTTCTCAACAAAAACAATGCGGTTTTTTTATTTCAAAAAAAATCCGGAAATAAGTGTTCAAGCTTGAACGTTACTTATTTCCGGATTTTTTTGAGCCTCTTGTCGGATTCGAACCAACGACCCCGAGATTACAAATCACGTGCTCTGGCCAACTGAGCTAAAGAGGCAGGTGGGTAAGCACCCCATATCGCACCGCTACAACCAAATACCCTTGCTGCGGTCAAGCCCT
>JAYFPP010000107.1:0-8750 GCA_034927635.1 Paludibacter sp. | reverse complement strand
TCCAAAGCAGTTATTGTTTCTTCATTCAATACTTCAGGTGTCACAAAAAGGAACTTCTCATTGGCATGTTTGTTCAGAACGGTTACCAAATCCTGCATTTTACCTGAATTACCATAAAAAACCTTTCTTTTCCGGTAATGAATATAATGTTGAAGATAGACTGCAACTGACTCTGTAATGCAGAAATACTTCATGTCCTCAGGAATGGTAATTCTCATTTCTTCACATAAATTGAAAAAATGATCGATGCCTTGTTTGGCATTGAAGATAATTGCCGTATGCTCTAAAATAGATACACGTTGCGTTCGGAATTCTTTTGCTGAAAGCGGTTCAACTCTGATGAAAGGGCGAAATTCAATCTTAACATTATATTTCTCGCTGATGTCAAAATAGGGAGATTTATCCCCTTTTGGTTGAGGTTGAGAAACCAGTATCTTCTTAATTTTCAAGGCCGAATATTTTAAAAATTAAAACTCCTTTATTATCAATTTATATACCTGAAACATTCCTATTAAGGGTAGAATTTCAAGCGTGCAAAGATACAACATTATGTGAAAAAAATCTAATATTTTGTGTAAAAAAATTCTAAAAAGTTTAATTGCCATAAAAATGAATGTTGATAATGAGAGAATTATGGCGATAATATTGAAAATCCTGATGTTAATATGAGGGTCAAAGTATATTTCTAAAATTAAAAACGGAAATAAAATAAATCCCAGAAGAGACAAAATATTAAAATAATTTTCTTTTACGGTTTTTAAAATTTCAGTATCAATAAAAACATAAGCAAGGAAGTTCATTAATTGGGTTTTAAGGAATAAAAAGACCAGTCCCGCCAGTAGAAAAAGCATATAGGTAGACAGACTTAATTCATTTTTAGTATTAATACTCAGATAGAGGTACAGACAGATGACTCCCGTTGCAAAAAATGTAAGAAGAAAACGGGATTGATATTCTTCAGCGGTGGTTTTGCTGAAAATACTTGACCTGTTACGTACTTTTGTGAAGTTTCTGAATGCCTCTACAATCCAGTTGTATGATCTGTTGACACCAATAATGAGCAAAACAAATAAAATAAAAACAGTACTGAAGACCCAATTCTCAGTATTTGCATTCGAAGGAATGGGTTTTCCGTCGTACCTGATTGTTGCAGTGTATAGTACAGTGTCGATTGGCACTGCCGGTGTATCGGTGATTTGGGGGGTGGATAGTGTATCTGGCATATAACTTTATAAAGCGGCGAAATTTCTTGCGTTTTTATCCCACTTGTATGATGAACTGATAGCATTCAATACCTCTTCAGGTTGCTCAACAACTTTCCACATTTTACGATGTTCTTCCCCCATAAAATTTTCATCAACCGATCGGTTCAGCATCTCAATAAGCGGATCAAAATAACCTGAAATATTGCATATAATGATGGGCTTGGTGAAAATCCCCAGTCGTTTCCATGTAATGACTTCCAGTAATTCTTCCATGGTGCCGCATCCTCCCGGCAGAGCGACTACTGCATCTGCCATAGAAGCAAGCTTCTCCTTACGCTCGTGCATATCTTTAACAAGAATTAGTTCTGTGAGCCCGGTATGGTTCCATTCCACTTCACACATAAAACCGGGAATGATCCCTGTTACCTTACCTCCACCAGCCAATACGGTATCGGCAATTTTCCCCATGAGTCCGCGATGCCCACCACCATATATAAGTTGTAAGTTGTTGGCGGCAAGAATCTCACCAAGTCGTTCGGCAGCATGAAAATAAACCGGATTTACCTGGGAACTGGAAGCGCAGTAGACACAAATATTTTGCATGAGTAATTTTTATTTGAAGAATTCTTATAATGAATACAAAAGTACATTTTCTTTCCGTATTTTTGAAAAAAATAAAAAACAGATCGATGATATTGGTTACCGGAGCTACAGGTTTAGTGGGAGGACATCTGCTTTGGCATCTCCTTAAGCAACATGATAAAGTAATTGCATTAAAAAGGAATACCAGTAATATGGTGCCTTTGAGAAGGATTTTTAGTTTTTATACTGATAGTCCTGATGATTTTCTGAAAAGAATTGAATGGCGGACAGGTGATATTAATAATATTGAATCCCTAGAAGACTGCATGTCGGGAATTGATGTTATTTTCCATTGTGCAGCGATTGTATCATTAAGTAAGGGCGGAAACGAACTCATGGATACAAATGTGCAGGGAACCCGTAATATTGTTGAATCTGCTGTTAAAATGCAGGTTAAGAAATTCTGCTTTGTTAGTTCTATTGCTGCCTGTGGATTTGCTTCAGGAAAACACCTGATTGATGAACAAACAGCCTGGACGGAAAATGAGCATAAAACAATGTACGCCCTTAGCAAATATAATGCTGAACAGGAAGTCTGGAAAGGGATTCAAAAGGGTCTGAATGCCGTAATTGTAAATCCGGGTGTTATTTTGGGAGTATCAGGAAGTGAATCGGGTAGTTCGCTGATTTTTTCTCAGGTTCGGAAAGGGTTGATTTTCTATACGCTCGGAGGTTCAGGATATGTGGATGTTAGAGATGTTGTGCGTGCGATGATACAACTAATGGACAAAAATATATTTGCTCAAAGATTTGTCCTCGTAGGAGAAAATCTTTCAAATAAAGACATCGTGACGATGATGGCTGATGGTTTTCACAAAACACGCCCTTTTATTAATGTTACAAGAGGATTGCTCCTTGTTGTTGGAGGTATCGCTGAAATCTTTGGGAAAATATTCGGGTTTAAGCCTTTGATCGACCGTAGCTTTGCGCGTTCGGCAACTAACAGATCCTATTATTCTTCCCGGAAGATTGCTGATACGCTTAATTTTAAGTTTACTCCTATCGTCCAATGCATTGAGGACGTATGCCGGCACATGTTGTATACAACAAAATAATCCCCTGCTATAAATAAGAAATTCTTTTATAACAGGGGATCCTATTGAATCAAAACCGTACTTTTAAAGCACTGATTTTAGTTTTTCCAGAAACAATTTTGCATCATCCAGCGATAAACATAATGGAGGTAACAGCCTGATGATGTTTGTTCCAGTTGCGCCGGTAAATACTTTTTGTTCGTATAAAAGACGGTCGCGGATTTCTTTTACTGGATGGTCGAATTCGAGGCCAATCATCAATCCCAGGCCACGAACTTCTTGTATCTGTGGTATTTTTTTCAGTTCTTTTATAAGAAAACTTCCGACTTTTTCAGCATTTTCAATCAGATGTTCTGCCTTCAGAATATCTAAAACAGCAATTGCCGCAACGCAAGCCAGATGATTGCCTCCGAAAGTAGTTCCCAACAAACCATACGATGCTTTAAATTCTGGACCGATTAATACCCCTCCGATTGGGTAGCCATTGCCCATACCTTTAGCGACGGTGATCAAATCCGGACGAATATCTGCGTATTGATGTGCGAAGAATTTACCGCTTCTTCCGTAACCCGATTGAATTTCATCCAGGATTAAAACAGTGCCGTTTGCTTTACACAAGCGGCTAAGTTCCTGCAGAAAATCAGTTTCCGGAATTTTTATTCCACCGATACCCTGAATTCCTTCAATGATGACAGCACATACATCTCCTTTTTCGAGCGACTGTTTTGCCCTTTTAATGTCGTTAAGGGGGATAAATTCGACCTCCAGGCCATCGTTTACGGGAGCAACGATTTTGGGATTATCGGTTACTTTTACTGCCGCTGAAGTCCTGCCGTGAAAACTTTTTTCAAATGCGATAATTTTTTTCCTTCCGTTATGGAACGATGCCAGTTTCATTGCATTCTCGTTGGCTTCAGCACCTGAGTTTGCCAGAAACAGACTGTAATCATCATAACCGGATAATTTTCCCAGTTTATCAGCCAGTTCAACCTGAAATTTATTGATTACAGAATTGGAGTAGAAAATCAGTTTTTCTGCCTGATTCGTTAATTTCTGAACGAAAAACGGGTGAGAATGTCCGATAGAAATTACAGCGTGACCCCCATATAAATCGAGGTACTCTACGCCCTGTTTATCATAGGTTCTGCTACCGATTCCTTTTTCAATTTCGATGTTGAATAAAGGATATACATCAAATAGTTTCATTATAATTTAGTTTTCTGTTAGTTAAGATGAGATATTTTCCAGAAAAGGAACAATGCATAAACAAATAAAAATACGAGTCCTCCCCATCTTTTTATGCTTCGGTCTTTACTGGAATAAATAAACAAAAGCGTTAATACACTTCCCAATGCAGTAAAAATCAAATCAATTTCCATTCCTTCATACGAAGGTAGCGGACGGATTATCGCGCTGGTGGATAAGATAAAAAATACGTTGAAGATATTCGATCCGATAACATTTCCCAAAGCGATGTCGGAATTTTTCTTAAATGCAGCCACTACAGAGGTGGCAAGCTCTGGTAATGAAGTCCCGAGTGCTACAATAGTCAGACCTATGATCGACTGACTGATGCCGAAATTAAGCGCAATATTTGTGGCTGCGGGTACGACCAACTGAGCTCCACCGATCAGGGCACCTAAGCCCCCGATGATCATTAATGAAGCTTTCCAGATTTTCATCGGCTTAAAATTCTCGGCCTGCTCATCCTCGGGATGTTTGATGGCTTTGCTGATGTTTGAATACATGAACCAGATGAAAAACAACATTAAAACTAATCCGTCGGTCAGGGAAAGCAAACCATTATAGGATAACAGCAAAACTGCTACCGGAGCTATCAAACTCAAAGGAATATCAAACCTTCTCGAACTTTTTTGAGAAATAATTGGAAACACAACAGCAGCGGCGCCAAGAATGACATAAGTGTTAATCATGTTGCTGCCGATGATATTTGTGAGGGCAATATCAGTTGTACTCGGATTAATCGCAGCAATTAAATTAACAACCAACTCAGGAGCGGATGTGCCAAATGCAACAACAGTAAGTCCGATTATCAGGTTTGAAACATTAAACCGTTTTGCCAAACCACTTGCACCATCGACTAAATAATTGGCCCCGAAAATAAGCAATATAAAGCCAACCAGAATAAATAAATAATCCCACATAATTTTATAGCTTAAATAAAACAGTGGCAAAGTTACTCATTTGCCATTAGTTTCTTTGTCGGCTTAATGTTAATTTTATAATTTTTGAGCAGCTGTTGTGTTGAGAGCTTCCATTACATTAATAATGTAGTCGCCCATTTTCTCACATTCGGTTACAATATCCATATAAGTAACACTCTCCTGATATTCGTATTTTTTAGCATTTACATCCAGGATGTTCTGGGATTTTAATTGATTTCTGAAATTATTAATTTCATTTTCAATGTTCTTAGATCGATTGAGTTCTTCGTCACTAACATCATCATTTTCGAGTGCCTCAACCATCTGATCGAGTGCTTTCTCAACCAGGCTGAACATGAGTTCAATGTTTTCGTTGAGTTCTTTAGTGTATTGTGAGCTGTTATCGCGCTTCCGCATAATGGTTCGGGCAATGTTATGACAGCCATCGCTAACGCTTTCAATTTCAGAAACCACCCGTAACATTTTCTGAATCTGATGTTTACTTTCGTCACTAAGTCGGCCGTCAGCTACTTTCGTCAGATATTTTGCAATCTCAACTTCCATTCTGTCGCTGATACTTTCGTATTTCTGAATACGTGAGAAAAGTTTAACGGCATCATTCTCATTTTCTTCCCAAAAAAGTTCCCGGGTGATTTTCAGCATTTTTTGTGTTCTTCCACTATACGATTTTATCTCATTCCATGCTTGTATGAGCGAAAGTTCCGAAGTTGACAATAATCCGGTTGTAATATATTGTAGTTGAAACTCTTCATCGGTTGACTTTTTCTTGATGACAAAAGACACAATCTTTGCGATGGTTTGTGCCAGCCAAATCATAATAAAAGTATTGATAAGGTTGAACATTGTATGAAATAGCGAAAGCCCGTAAGATGTTGATGTTTGATAGTTTATCAACTCTGAACGATAAGCCAGTTCTGTTTCAGATAAACTGCTGCTTTCTGCTGACAATATTCTTAAAGCTTCGGGGTGAGTATTCAATTCCATGGCGAAACGGGTGGGATTTCCAAATCCTAAGTTTTCAGCAATTCCAGTTATCATATTCAGGAATGGATAAAAAAGAAACAACATCCAGATGATTCCGAAGATATTAAAGAAAGTATGGGCCAACGCAGCCCTTTTTGCTGAAACATTTGCAGGAATTGCTGCGATATTAGCAGTAATGGTTGTTCCGATATTTTCTCCAAGTACCATTGCTGCCCCGAGTTCATAAGTTATCCAGCCTTTTGAAACCATGATAAGGGTTATGGCCATGGTGGCACTTGATGATTGTACAACAATCGTGAGTATAGTTCCGATGAATAAAAAGATAAGAATAGATCCGAATCCTGATTGGGTGTATTGTGTCAGGAACTCCAGCATCTCCGGATTGCTTTTCAAATCGGGAACAGAATTCTTCAATAAATCCAGCCCCATAAATAAAAAAGCAAATCCAAGGATTAATTCACCAATAGATTTGCGTTTACTTTTTGCCGAAAAAATAAAAGGAATTGCCACACCAATTAATGGAATTGCATAGGCAGCAATGCTGAACTTAAATCCAAAGAATGAAATTATCCATGCAGTAACTGTTGTTCCTATATTAGCTCCCATGATTACGGTCACCGCCTGCAAAAGATTCAATAAACCGGCATTGACAAAACTCACCACCATTACTGTTGTAGCAGAAGAAGACTGGATCAGGGCAGTTACAAAAAGACCGGTTAACACCCCTGTAAACCGGTTTCTTGTCATGGCAGTTAATAATGAACGTAACTTATTTCCTGCAGCTTTTTGCAGCCCCTCACTCATTATCTTCATCCCATACAGGAAAAGCCCTAATGAGCCAATGAGCATCATGAAATCATAAAATGAATAGTTCATGTAGTGTTCTTTTATAATATAAAATGATTGATAATAAAGGAAGTGGCTTCAGTAGCAACCTTGGTCCGGTAATTAAAAAGCGATACAAAAATACTTTAAATAAGTAAAAACACCAATACTTTCGAATTAATATTCTTAATTTTACGGAAAAATTTGCACTAATAAAATTTGTTTTGCATGGATAAGCAGGTTACTATTTACTGTAAGAACACACATTCCTATCATGACTTTCCCACAGGGACCTCATTGCTTGAGATTTATCAATCACTTCAGATTGAATTAAAGTATCAGGTGGTGGCTGCAAGGGTAAATTATAAAGTCGAAGGGCTTGATTTCCTGGTGTATAAACCGAAGGATATTGAATTCATTGATGCAAGTTGCTCTTCGGGGATGAGGGTATATGTGCGTACTCTGAGTATGGTTTTTGCCTATGCTGTTAAGAAACTGTATCCTGACGCCGTGCTCAGAATTGTGCATTCCATTTCGAAAGGATATTATTGCCGGCTTGATTTTTTGGAGACTCCTCTGTCGGGAGATGATATTACCGCCATCAAATCGGAGATGCTTAATATAATTAGCCAGAGGAAGGTCATTGTTGTGGAGGAAAAACAGGTGAGGGTGGCGAAAGAAATCTTTGCAAAACAGCAAAATATAAACGAAAATCTATCCTTGTTTGAGACAATAAACACTCCTTATATGCGGTATTTTCGAATCGATGATTATGTTGATTATTATAATGGCGTGTTGTTGCCTTCCACCGACAAATTGGGGCTGTTTGATCTACTCCCGTACTACGATGGGATGTTGCTCCGTATCCCAAACCGGAATGATCCGGATCGATTGGAAGATTTTGAGGTGATGCCGAAGCTGTATGATATTTTTAATGAATTCATCAGTTGGAACAAGATTATGCAGCTGAATACCATAGGTGAATTTAATATCGCCTGCCGGAATAAACAATCCTTCGATTTGATTAAAGTCGCAGAGGCATTGCATGAGAAGAAAGTAGCATATATTGCCGATATGATTGAACATCGAAAAAACGTGAAATTTGTTCTTGTTTCGGGACCTTCTTCGTCGGGAAAAACAACTTTCAGTAAACGACTTTCTGTGCAGTTGATGGTCAGCGGGCTTAAACCGGTTATTATTTCGATGGATAATTATTTTGTCAATCGCGAGGATACTCCTAAAGATGAAAATGGCGAATATGATTTTGAAACCTTAACGGCTTTGGACCTTCCCTTTTTCAACGATCAGGTGAAGCAACTTCTCTACGGAAACGAAGTAGAATTACCGTTTTTTAATTTTGAAACCGGTAAAAGAATGTTCAGGGGAGATAAGATTAAATTAGATCATGATACCGTAATTATTCTGGAGGGCATTCATGCGTTGAATCCACATTTAATGCCCGGTATCTCAAAAGAGAATGTTTTTAAAATATATGTTTCGGCACTCACCACCATATCTATCGATAATCACAACTGGGTACCTACCACCGACACCCGTTTGCTGAGAAGAATCATCCGTGATTACCGTTTCCGTAATTATTCCGCTCAGGAGACCATTGCCCGTTGGCCAAGTGTGAGAAGGGGGGAAGAAAAATGGATCTTCCCGTTTCAGGAAGAAGCAGACATGATGTTCAACTCTGCCCTGATTTTCGAACTCGCCGTATTGAAAAAATATGCTGAACCTATATTAGCGGAAGTCCCGAAATATTGCGATGAATATACCGAAACTCACAGATTGCTTAAATTCCTGAATTTCTTTGTTCCTATACACGACCGGGAAATACCTCCTACCTCCTTGCTCAGAGAATTCATGGG
>JAYFPP010000258.1:0-5990 GCA_034927635.1 Paludibacter sp. | reverse complement strand
TTAATGAACGAACAGATTTTTGAGCTTTCTGAACATACTGATTCAACTGTTTTCTTTGGGGTGAATAATTCAAACCTGCACCTTTTGAAAAATCTATTCCCTAATCTCAGAATTGTGGGTAGGGGACATGCAATCAAAATTGAAGGCGAGTCTGAAAAAATCAGTTTGTTGTTAAGTCATTTGCAGAAAATTGAAAGATATTGTGTTGATAATAATGCTTTGTCTGAAGATAATATCATTGAAATTATCAAGGGAAATGAACCGGTTGAAGTAAAAGCAGAGAATTTAATTTTGCATGGTGCCAATGGCAGATCGATTATGGCACGGACAGTAAATCAACAAAAACTGGTCAAAGCCTTTGAAACTAATGATTTACTTTTTGCCATTGGTCCTGCTGGTTCCGGGAAAACATATACAGCAATTGCCCTTGCTGTTAAGTCACTCAAAAATAAATCAATTAAGAAAATCATTTTAAGTCGTCCTGCTGTTGAGGCAGGAGAAAAGCTGGGATTTCTTCCCGGAGATATGAAAGAAAAGATCGATCCTTATCTTCAGCCTTTATATGATGCACTTCAGGATATGATTACTCCATTAAAATTGAAGGAATATCTTGAAAACGGAACAATACAGATTGCTCCACTGGCTTTTATGAGGGGGCGAACGCTTAATGATGCTGTAGTTATACTGGATGAAGCTCAGAATACTACTACCCAGCAAATCAAGATGTTCCTCACACGCATGGGGATGCATACTAAAATGATTGTAAATGGCGATATTACACAGATTGATTTGCCAATTACACAAAAATCAGGTTTAATTGATGCTTTGTCGGTTTTGAAAGATCTGAATGGTATTGCCCGTATTGATTTTGATAAGAGCGATATTGTGCGACATAAACTGGTGCAGCGGATCGTGGAAGCGTATGAGGAGAGGGAGAAGCGAATAGCGAAGAACTAATAGCGAATAAGGTTAAGATTATCAATAGACTCTGGTTTTAACCGGAGTGTAGAGTGTTGAGTGTTTGTGGTTTATTTAACTTGAGCGGATTTATTAAAAACATATTATGAAGATTGTTTTTATTGGAGCGGGTAATCTGGCAACGCATTTATCTTTTGCATTGAAGGGTGCAGGTCATCAGATTCTTCAGATATTCAGCAGATCGGCAATGTCGGCTTCTGAGTTGGCAGATAAAATTAATGTGCCTTATACAATTGATCCTGCTCAAATTAATCAACAAGCTGAGGTTTATTTCTATGCAGTAAGTGATGATGCGCTTCCCGCACTACTTTCCCTTGATATTGCTCCTCAAGCTATTCATGTGCATACTGCCGGTAGTGTCTCTATTGATGTCTTTTACGGTAGGAAAAGGCAATATGGTGTTTTTTATCCTTTGCAGACTTTCTCAAAAAATAAAATGGTTGATTTTAAGAAGATACCTGTATTTATTGAGAGTTCAGATGAAAAGGTGGAGACTGTATTGGATTTATTATCTAATCAGATTGCTTCAAAATCATTCAGAACTGATTCTGCTGATAGATTAAAATTACATATTGCTGCCGTTTTCGCCTGTAACTTCGTGAATCATCTGTATAGTATCTCATCTGATCTTGTACAAACTGCCGGATTCTCATTTGACGTGTTAAAACCTCTGATCATCGAAACAGCTGATAAAATTAATAATTTAAGTCCTGCTGATGCTCAAACCGGTCCTGCCAAAAGGAATGATATGGATGTGATTAATAGTCATTTAGAATTGTTAAGTGAAAGCCCTGATTTAAGTGATTTGTATCAGGCCTTAACCAAGATGATTTTTGATAAACAAATCCATCAATCTTGAAACAGGGTATTTTTCAATACCAGTAATCTCAGTTTCTTCAAATTGGCTTATTCTTTCATTTAGCTCTGATATTTCAATCAAAAAGAACTGTGCAAAAATCTGTTGATGGGTAAGCACGTGTTTGACAGGCTGGGAGAGGGACTTGATCGTTATTTCCGAGCTTATTCCCGTAGTAATATTTCTGAAATCTTCATGAAGAAAAAGTTCATTTGCTTCTAATAACCTGTCATCTTCAATCAAAGGAAATTCGTACAAATTTTTCCACACATCATCACCTGTGCGTTTCTGCAGGTAAGTGTGTTTTTTATTCCTGATAAACAGGTAATTAAAGTATCTTTTTCTCGTTTTAATTTTTTTTGTTTTAACAGGTAGAATGCCGGTTAAATTGTTTGCGAACGAGATACAAATATTTTTCATCGGACATGATTCGCAATCAGGAGAAGCAGGAATACATTGCAAAGCACCGAATTCCATGATGGCCTGATTGTGTGTACCAGGATGATTATTGTCCAATATGTCCTGAGCTAACTGTTGAAAAGTTTTATTCCCTGCCAGACTGTCAATGGGAGTATCGATGCCAAAAATTCTGGACAAAACACGATACACATTGCCATCGACGGCTGCAAACGGTAAATCATAGGCAAAAGAACTAATTGCAGCAGCAGTATAAGTACCAATACCGGATAGAGAGATAATGTCGTTATATTCTTTTGGAAAAACGCCCTGATGATTAGTTGCAATCTGTTTGGCTGCTTTATGCAGATTACGTGCACGGGAATAATATCCCAGACCCTGCCAGAGTTTTAATACATCCTCCTCACTGGCCTCAGCAAGGGTTTTTACGTTGGGAAAACGAGCAATAAAACGATTATAGTAGTCGAGTCCCTGATTTACCCTTGTCTGCTGAAGGATGATCTCAGAGATCCATATTTTGTATGGATCCTGAGTATCTCTCCAGGGTAAATCACGCTTGTTCACATGATACCATTGAATAAGCAGTGCAGAAACCTGATTTTCTTTATGCACAAATGAACTTTTTAATATTCATCCCAGCTTTTGATTTTAATATCCTCTATTGTTTTAGTACAAAATGCATTAATAAAGGCTGATGCAAGTCGTGCGTTTGTGAGCAAAGGTATATTATAATCAATAGCACCACGGCGAATGGTATAGTCGTTCGCCAATTCCCTTTTAGTAGTGTTTTTTGGGATATTGATCACTAAATCAAATGCTTTTTGCGATAACATATGTTTTACGTTCAGTTCTCCTTCCTCATCCGGCCATTGTACAGCAGTGCTTTCAATTCCGTTTTCTTTCAGGAATCTGTAGGAACCGCGCGTAGCATATAATTTATATCCTTTTTTCGACAATAACTGGCAAGCATCAATCAGTTCTACCTTCGATTTTGGTTCACCGGAAGAAATCAAAATACTTTTTTGTGGAATTCTGAAGCCGACAGACAAAAGTGACTTAAGAATTGCTTCAGAGAAATCATCGCCAATACATCCTACTTCACCGGTTGATGCCATATCGACGCCTAAAACCGGATCGGCTAACTGCAAACGATGGAAAGAGAACTGCGATGCCTTGATACCTACATAATCCAGATCAAAGGCCGATTTCTCGGGTTTCTCAACCGGAATTCCCAACATTACCTTTGTCGCAAGTTCTATGAAGTTAATCTTCAGTACTTTTGAAACAAAAGGGAAGGAGCGCGACGAACGTAAGTTGCATTCAATCACCTTAATATAATTATCTTTAGCCAGGAACTGAATGTTGAATGGTCCGGAGATATTTAATGATTTGGCAATCTCACGGGCTATGTTCTTGATCCTGCGAATCGTTTCAACATATATTTTTTGCGGAGGGAACTGTGTGGTAGCATCTCCTGAGTGTACGCCGGCAAACTCAACATGTTCAGATATTGCATAAAGAAGAATCTCACCGTCTTTGGCAACAGCGTCAATCTCGATTTCTTTACATCTTTCAATGAATTCTGAAATAACAACCGGGTGTTTCTTAGATACTTCAGTTGCTAACTTCAAAAAGTTTTCGAGTTGTGATGCATCATGACAAACATTCATTGCTGCACCGGAAAGCACATAGGAAGGTCGTACCAGGACAGGGAAACCTATTCTGTCAACAAATTCCTGAACATCATCAAAGGTAGTTAGTTCTTTCCATCTTGGCTGGTCGATTCCCAACTCATCCAGCATCGACGAAAATTTATGACGATCTTCAGCACGATCTATATCTTTTGCCTGAGTTCCAAGTATGTGAACATCTTCACCTGCAAGCTTCATCGCCAGATTGTTAGGAATCTGCCCGCCTGTCGAAACTATTGTTCCCATCGGATTTTCCATCTCAATGATATCCATTACCCTCTCGAAACTTAATTCGTCAAAATATAACCTGTCACACATGTCATAATCTGTCGAAACGGTTTCGGGATTATAGTTGATCATTACTGACCGTAAACCTTCTTTTCGGATTGTCATCAGAGCATTCACACCACACCAGTCGAATTCTACAGAAGAACCGATACGATAAGCGCCGGAACCGAGTACAACAACCGAACGATGGTCGCCGAGATATTTCATGTCGCTGGCAATACCGCTGTAAGTAAGGTATAAATAATTTGTTTGAGCCGGATATTCTGCCGCAAGTGTGTCGATTTGTTTTACAACAGGAAGTATCCCCCGGGATTTTCGGTTAGCTCGTGTAATTTTAATTTGCTCATCAATTTCGTCATTGCTGCATTTAGTTACAAGTCTTGTGATCTGGAAATCAGAGAAACCTGCAATTTTTGCTTCAAGTAATAATTCATCATTCACTGCATCCATATCATTGAAGGCTGCCAGTTGTTTCTCAATCTGTTTAATACGAGCTAATTTATGCAGGAACCAAAGGTCAATCTTTGTTAACTCATGAATTTTTTCCACTGAATAACCGCTCTCAAGTGCTTGAGCGATCAGGAAAACACGCTTATCAGTAGGTTCTGAGAGATGTTTTTCCAGGTCGTCCACAAATAAATCTTTGTTGGCAACGAAACCATGCATTCCTAAACCAATCATTCTGAGTCCTTTCTGAATTACTTCTTCGAAAGTTCGTCCGATGGCCATAATTTCCCCAACCGATTTCATACTGGAACCCAACTGACGGCTCACTCCCTGGAATTTACCCAAATCCCAGCGTGGAATTTTACAAACAATATAATCGAGTGCAGGTTCAAAAAAAGCTGATGTATCCTTTGTCACAGAGTTCTTTAACTCAGGTAAACCATATCCCAGTCCTAACTTTGCTGCCACAAATGCAAGCGGATAACCGGTTGCCTTGGAAGCTAAAGCCGAAGAGCGGCTCAGACGGGCATTTACTTCAATGACACGGTAATCCTCAGAGTAAGGATCTAATGCGTATTGAACATTACATTCACCCACAATACCTATATGTCGGATAATGCGGATGGCCAGTTCCCTGAGTTTATGATATTCGCTGTTTGTAAGCGTTTGTGACGGAGCAACTACAATACTTTCGCCTGTATGAATACCGAGTGGATCAAAGTTCTCCATGTTACACACCGTGATACAGTTATCGTATCGGTCGCGTACCACTTCGTATTCAATTTCTTTCCATCCTTTCAGCGATTTTTCAACCAATACCTGTGGCGAATAGGCAAATGCTTTATCTGTAATAATTTTCAGTTCTTCGTCGTTGTCGCAAAAACCGGAACCCAATCCTCCCAGGGCATAAGCAGCTCTGACAATTACCGGATAACCCAGTTCATTGGCAGCGCGTTTTGCATTTTCGAAATCAGTTACTGCTTCAGATTTAATGTATTTTACGTCAATCTCTGAAAGTTTCTGATTGAAAATCTCCCTGTCTTCTGTATCAATGATTGATTGAACAGGCGTGCCAAGCACTTTTATATCATATTTTTCAAATACTTTTGACTTGAAAAGAGCGACGCCACAATTTAAAGCCGTTTGTCCGCCAAAAGATAAGAAAATCCCATCCGGACGTTCTTTCTCAATAACCCTTTCCACGAAATCAGGAGTTACAGGTAAGAAATAAACTTTATCGGCAATTCCTTCAGAGGTTTGTACAGTAGCGATGTTGGGATTAATCAACACTGTTTCAACACCTTCTTCTTTCA
>JAYFPP010000249.1:0-2923 GCA_034927635.1 Paludibacter sp. | reverse complement strand
CTCGACGAACAGGGCGACATATTATTCCTGTCGAAGGAAAACCACAGTGGTGGATTTATCAATACAGTTGATGTAACTTATCCTTCTGCACCTTTATTCCTTATATACAATCCCGATTTGCTGAAAGGAATGTTGAACGGTATATTTTACTACAGTGAAAGCGGAAGGTGGAACAAACCTTATCCGGCACACGACCTGGGGCATTATCCAATTGCCAACGGACAAAATTATGGTGAAGATATGCCGGTGGAAGAAGCCGGGAACATGATCTTACTTGCTGCAGCTATTTCGGTGGTTGAAGGGAATGCAGATTATGCTTTGAAGCACTGGCAGACACTGACTACCTGGGCAAACTTCCTGAAGGAAAAAGGTCTTGATCCCGAAAATCAACTATGTACCGATGACTTTGCCGGACATCTTGCACACAATGCCAACCTTTCAATAAAAGCGATTCTGGCAGTGGCAGGTTATGGAAAGATGGCCGGAATGCTAGGGAAGAATGATATCGCTGCTGAATACATGCGTGAAGCAAAAATGATGGCCGAAACATGGACTGAAATGGCTAAAGATGGTGACCATTACAAATTAGCATTTGACCGTGCCGGAAGCTGGAGTCAGAAATATAATATTGTGTGGGATAAGTTGCTGGATATAAATGTCTTCCCGACTGAGATCGCCGAAAAAGAAATTCCGTTTTACCTGAAGCGTCAGGCAGAACATAAATATGGTCTCCCGCTGGATTCACGTAAAGATTATACCAAGTCTGACTGGATCATGTGGACAGCAACTTTGTCGTCGGACAACGAAACATTCAGGAAATTTATCACACCGGTATACCGTTATGCAAACGAAACAGAGAGCCGTGTACCCATCAGCGATTTTTACGATACAAACGATGGAAAAATGCAGAATTTCAAGGCCCGTTCGGTAGTGGGAGGTTTCTATATGAAAATGTTGTTTGATAAACTGAAAAAATAAAATACAACCATATAAGTCATATAAGGAGCATATAAGTAAGAGAAAACACACTTTAAATGTCTTATATGCCTTATATGGTAAAAAAATAAAGAACCATTTATAAATAATATCACAAAACACAAAAAGATGAAAAACACGTACAAATCATTGCTTTGGATGATGTCAATTGTGTCGTCTTTCGTTTTCCTGCTTTATTTTACATCCTGTGTAGAGCCGGACATAACGAAAATAGTCGATCATGATCCATCTAAACCTATTGCTGTTACGTCATTTGCGCCAGATAGCGGGCGTGTGGCAACACAGATGCTTATCAGAGGTGAAAATTTCGGTGGAAATAAAGACAGTATAGCCGTCTTTATCAACAATAAAAAAGCCGCAGTTATCGGAGTAAATCCTGAAGGTACGCTGATTTATTGTATTGTTCCATCCTTACGGGGAGATGATTTTCGCGAAGAAGGAGACATTATTTCCGCACAGGTAAAAGTGGTAGTTGGAAATACTACCAATGCTACTTCAGACAAACAATTGGTATACACTTTCACAAAGAACGTTTCTACTTTTCTTGGTTTTACCGACCAGGATGGCAATACCGCTATTGTAGATGGAGCATTTGAAAGAGCCCAGTTTCAAAGCCCGTTTTGGATGTCGTTCGATACTGACGTTGATGGACCTAAAGATGCACATGGCAAACTTAAGAAAAATATTTACCTGATAGAGGAAAACAATGGAGTTCGCTTCATCGATATGTATCGTAAAGAAGTTTCTACTATTTTTCGTACAGGTAATGGTGTAGGCAGGCCCAGAACAATTGCCTTCACATTAAACGATCCGGCCAATGCAGCGTATAAAAAAGATACGATGATTGTTGCCAACGACGCAGGTGGCTGGGGTGATATAGGCACGATCGTTATCCCCCGTGATTCTGTAACCCGTCGTTTCGGTAAACCCGGAGTATCTGTACCATGGAGTGTGGTAATGCACCACAAACAATGTAATGGTGGCGCAATTCACCCTATTTCCGGAGATTACTGGTTTAATTCGTATGAAAAGTCTCAGGTGTACAAAGTGTTTAAACGCAATGAGTTGATATGGCGTTACGGAGGACCTACAGCCGATAAGCTTAACGAGGACGGAAAAGAAGGAACCAACTTTTTCTTTCTGGTGCAGGACAATAACTGGGAGTTTAATATACAGATTGCTCCGAGTGGAAACTTCGCTTACATCGTGAGTAAAAACCAGCATTATATAGCCCGTATGGAATATAATTTTGAGAAGAAGGCTTTTGAAAGACCTCAACCTTTTGTAGGTAGCCAGAAAAGAGCCGGATTTAAGGATGGAGTAGGTGTAGGTAATACCCTATTCAATCAACCTCAACAGGGAGCTTTTGATAAAGATGATAATTTTTATGTATGCGACGGTGAAAACAACTGTATACGGAAAGTGACTCCGCAGGGGCAAGTTTCAACTTATGCCGGTCGTCCTGAAAATCCGGGATATTCCGATGGCGCTTTGCGCGACGCTCAGTTTGATGGGCCTTTCGGCATCATTTACGACGATGAGATAAATACCTTTTATATAGCCGACCGCGATAACCGTCGTATCAGGTCTATCAAAGTAGAATAACAGAACCCTTAAATCGAATAAAATATATGAAACAGATACGAATTCTGATAAGCATAATATTATTGCTGCTATGCGTAGTGCCAAATGTTCTTGCACAGCAGGATAATACCATTACTGTTTCGGGAACGGTTACCGACGAGAATAAAGAACCTATGATAGGTGTCAATATCTACGTGAAAAACGAACCCGGATTTGGGGTGAATACCAATCTTGACGGGAAATATACCATAAAGGTAAAAAGAAACGCTACACTCATTTTTTCGTTTGTAGGGTATGACAAAAAAGAAATTGAAGTTGATGGCAGAACGGTTATCAATGTTCA
>JAYFPP010000035.1:0-36855 GCA_034927635.1 Paludibacter sp. | reverse complement strand
CGGTAAGGTAAGCTTATATAAAAAGAAAGAAATTCTGGAAAGAAATATCAACGAAGATGAAGCCGTCGACAAGTTGGTTGAATTGATAAAGGCAAATGGCGATTGGCATGATTAAAGAAAGCATGTTTAAATCAAATATATTTAATTGGCAAAACGAATCATGTAAATTATAGTGAACGAATCGTGTAAATTTAACATTTTACGCGATTTTTCTTTTACTATTGACAAATGTACTTTTGTGTTGTAAATTGGGGTATTGTTGCCTTTTTTTTTATACTAATGTTTAATTAGCAAATTAACATACAGTGTCGTTATCTAATGATGATACCTCCATCACTATACTCTTTTATAACACATCCTAATACAACATCAAAATGACGAATTGTATCTTTAGGAATATAAATTGGTGAGTGTATTTGCTTTCCGTCTGGATAGGTATCTTTGTTTGTACTATATCCAATTATATAGTCATTACCTCCATCCTGCAATTGCTTAGTTATTCTATATTCAGATGTTTCTATAACATAATTTCTTCCCCACATAAGGAGTCTTACATCAACTACTCTTTTTAAAACTAAAATAGATCCGCTTGGATACTCCACCATACTATCACCATAATGTCTGACTGCTGATGTTGCTTCTGGAAACCAATCTCCAGCATCAATAAACTCACTTGGTGAGTGTGAACTATCTACTTCAATTACATTTCCATCAACACCACCTTTTGTTATTACGTCATCATACATTGGAATCAACTTCTTTTTCAAATAATCAGGCTTATTATCTGATAATTGATAATTATCATTATCTATAATCATTTCGCCTTTACCAGTCAAAAGCCAATCAATATTCAGCTCCGGATATTTTAAAGCAATGCTTTTTAATTTATCTGGCTGAATAGATACTCTCATTGAGCTAATATAAGCATTTGAAACACCTATCGACTCACAGAAAGCCGATATGTTTAATTTTTTCCATTTAATAAATGCCTTTATGCGCTCTTTTACAGTCATATAAAGTAATGCTATAATTTTATTTAAAAAAATGCTTTAATTTATTTTGATAATTCAAAGCAATGCTTTATCTTTGTTGCCGTTGTCGTTATTGACATGCGCAACAAAGGTAGCAATATTTTTAAAAAACAAACACATCATGAAAAAACTGCTTAAAAAATCACTGGCACCAATTGTAAAGGAACTGGTGAAAGAAGATATAAAACAGGTACGAGTCCTGAACGGGAACAATATTTTTAAATAAAAACATATGTCAACACAAGTATTAACAACAGAAACTCCTATTGTACTTCCGCATGGATGGAAAAAGGAAGTGGCCGAGACACTCGGCATCCATCCTAATACTGTCAAAACAGCGCTAAAAAGGGGAATCAACGACCCTACCTATAAACACATTATGAAATGTGCAAAAGAAAAATACGGACAAAAACGCTAAAAACTCTATTATGTACACAACACAACAAACACAAAGCGTGATGGACACTATCATCACAGAACACAACACAATCGATAATGCTATTATACAGCATTTCGGCGACAGATCGGTACGCATTGTTACCGATAAAGCAACCAGTAAAACAGGTGTATTCGTTAACGAAGACATTGTAATAGTTCTCAAGAATCTGACGATTACGGAACTGCAAGCAGTACAACAAGCTGCTTTCCTAATATGGTTATCATTACAACAACAGGTATGAGAACTCAATCGCCACTTGAAATCGCAGAACGAACGGTTGAAACTTACGCCTTTGATGGTGAATGGCAATTGTTGTTCGGAGAACCGGATATCAGGTTCTCAACACTGATCCAAGGCGAAGCAAAAAGCGGGAAATCTACCTACGCCGCTAAATTCGCTCAGTATATCTCCCAGTTCGGCCGTGTATTGTACATCAGTGCCGAAGAACGATTAAACTCCAAAACACTTCAGAACCGACTGAAGTATTGCAATGTGACCTCCACGAACGTAAGGTTCATTCACATAAAGAACATCGACGAAATAGAAGCATGCATTAAAACCGGCAAATTTCGATTTGTTATTACCGACTCTGTACAACATGTTCAAATGACTTATCTGCAATTTGAGGCCATGAGGCAGCGCTTCAAGCGTCGTAAACTATCATGGCATTTAATCATGCAAATGGGTGTAGATATCACTAAGTGGAAGCACGAGGTAGATGTATTGGTTATGGTTAAAAATGGCCGAGCATACATCAAAGGACGGTATAATCAAGCTAACAGCATGCAGGTATTAAATAGTAATGGACAACAAACACTTTTTTAATTATGGAAACAAAAAATCAAAGCGTGTTTATGCAAATGCATAATGGTACAAGAACCAATGAAGGTTCATTCAATGTAGGTCTACAGAAGCTTTTCTATTTGGCAGCTCAGAGTAACCGTGTAAAACTCGTTTCCGCATTTCCCGAGTTTTTTGGCAACGAAGTTCCCGAATTTGGCATATATAAAACGGTTGCGGAAAACAAGACATTCAAATACAAAGGATGGCTCTGTGAATGGAATAAAGACACATCAATGTACAGTCTATATACTCCGGAAGAACTGGAACAACCAAAAGGATTCCGCGAGCCTGATACCGAGTGTTCATTAAATTCAGCAAAGAATACATAGACAACTATTAAATCCTAAACGGTTCACGGCGGGGTTCGATTACCCGCATAGGAACGAATAATTTAAACACTATTTAAATATGAATAAACCAGCTCAAAAAACTAAACTACCATCGTTCGAAACAATCGAGCAACTAATGTCAGACCCTTACCTGAATTCATGCGCACAAAAGCTAATTGACGAGATGAACGCCGATCGCAACCGGGTATCAGAAGGAGGCACAAAGAAGCTTAAAGCATCACCGGTTGAATTCTTAGTAAAAATGAATTGCTTCACAGCTGAATATCTTACAAAAGAGTATGTAGAAATACATTACAAACGAACTGTACTAAGTTCAGCTATACGAAAATTCATTACTTTACTGATTCAGGAATGCGTAAGTGAAACTTTCAAACACTATCAACATTTATATCAGAAACAACAACGTAAAACCACTAAAACAAAGCAATCATGAAAAATCCAACATCATTCGACTGGTTCATAGATGTGAACAAAGTATTTGGAACAATTACAATAAAAGCTAAGGATGAAGCTGATACCCCAATATGTAAAATAGCGACACCATTAAGTAAAGATTGGATGCAAAATGAATCCTGGCAAAACTCTGCAATGAAAAAAGCTGAAGCTATAGTACAACTACCTCAACTTATTAAAAAGGCAAGAAAACTATTGGAACAGATTGAAATGAGCGAATATACTGAACCTGATGGGCATAATCTTAGAAACAATAAAACATTACACGATTTAGAATCGCTTATAAAAAAACTATCCTGAACGGTTTACGCGGGGTTCGATTCCCCGCACAGGAGCAACGGCCAACGACGACGAATGATTGAACGGCCTTTAATGAGAGCTCTCAAATTTGATTGAACACGGTACGCGCCCTCGGTACGGGGTAAACATGTGGAGTTTATTTGTACAAATTCCACATGTTTCAATCACATTTAAACGATTATTTAAACGCATTTATGCCATTATATAGTAACAATATACTTTGTGTAACAATACCTGAACTCGAGAAAATCGGGTTATCTGCCGGCTATCTGAAAAGGGCTATTGCAGGTCAAAGGATTGGACAGGTATACTGTTGGGAACATCATAAAATTGGAAGACAGATCTATATTCATCATAACAGCTTGTTGCCAAAATACAAGGAACTTATAAAGAATGTACTTTGCAATAAAACAGAACCAGAACTCTGGCTGAAAGCACAAGATGAGATCAAAAACAATTCTGTACTAAAGGCAATTGAAAATCAATTGCCAGGATTAGTTAAAATTGATTCTATAGAATTGAAAACGCTTATGGAAACAAAACTTTATTCACCAACTCAGGCACATCAGCTTGCACGTGCTGCAGCATGGCTTAGGCTGCTGAATGAATATGATGTTAAGCGTGTTCGAAGTATAGGCTACAAGTCATCAGATGAGTTTCGTGAGTTGGTGTTTAAACACATTTTAAACGAACAAATTGCACATGAATCACAGGCTTTAATTCGCTGGAAAAAGAATGTACCAATAACAAATTTACGTGTATTATTATTAAATGCCGTAGAGTATAAAAAATATGGCATACAATGCATGATTCACAAAGGATTTGGTAATGTAAACCGCGAAAAAGCTGATGCACAGGTTCACGCAAAACTTATTCAGCTTGCATCTGAAAGAGTAAAATACTCATTTGAAGATATTGCTTTGATGTATAACGATTGGGCTGACGAATCCGGTAAACCCAATATGACTACATCAGCCATTAAAGCATATTTAAACATCCCTAAAGTAAAACGCGTATGGTATTATGCTCGTCACGGCCGTCTGGCTGCCGATCTCGAGATGCAACCAATCATACAACGCGATGCTCCTTCATTCCCCGATGCGCTTTGGTCGCTCGACGGTACCACAACACAGCTGTATTACAAAGACGATAAAGGAAAGATGCAAAGTGATCTATATGCCTATTTCGTTACCGATGCGCACACAGGCGCAATCATAGGTCATGCAATAGCATTTGCCGAGACATCAGAATTAGTGACTGAGGCATTGAAAAATGCACTCGACACCTACAATAATAAACCATATCAGCTACAATACGATAATAGTTCTGCAAACACATCAGCTGCAGTCCGGGGAATGATGAGCAATATGAGTCGTGTTCATTTCCCGTGTGAACCTTACAAAGGACAGGGCAAATATGTAGAGGGTATCATCGGCCATTTTCAACAACGGGTCCTCCGGAAGATGGAAAACTTCAAAGGTGGTAACGTTGATGTGAAAAAACTGAATTCAAAAGCCAATCCTGAACTATTGTCGGAACTTAAAGCCAATCCGGAAAGACTACCATCATTTCAACAGGTTATCGACGACTTTAGAACCGCGATTGAAGAATGGAATAACAGAGGAGAGAAACGCGACAGTTTTGGAAGATGGGTAGGTGAAAGCAAAATAACACGCTACACTACTATACAGCATGAAAAGCGCGTAAAACTTAATTATTTCGACCGCATGAGCCTGTTTGTAATGGATTATAAAGAAGCGCGAAAATACACCACGAACGGTATTACAATAGAGCTAAACAAGAACAAATACACTTACATAGTTCCTGATCATGATGGTATTGGTGATTTTGCATTTATGAATGAACACCTTGGTGAAAAGTTTGAAATTCGCTTAGACGTATCTAAACCTCAGATGATCACATTGCTGCAAAAAGGAATTGTTGTGGCGTATGCATACGAAAAGGAACGTTATGCAAGCTGTGTGGCCGACATGAAGCCTGGAGATGGTGCTAAACGCATCGCATTTACCGAAAAACGAAAAGCATTCGGAATGGACTACTCCATAAGCGAACTGGAACGACAGATATTAATACTTGATACACTTGCACCAACCGGTACCTATGGACTTGGATGGTGGGATACTGATAAAACTATCGAAAATACACGCAATAACGCTATGGAAGACAAACGCAATGGTGTAGAAGAGAATTGGACAGAACAGGAACGCAAAATTTTTAATATAGGAAGATGAACGACTACAAAATGATTGATAACCTTATACAAAAGGTTAACGAACTCAACAAGGAAGGATGCTTCAATGACTATTCAGATTATTCATATCTGATAGATGAATTGAATAAACTCAAGGAACTGCATGAATGCAAATTAAACACAGCTATGACTGCATTATCAGGTTTCAGAATAGACGTTTTAGTATCTTCCTACATTGCTCCTGGAGTGGCTAAAATGATTGTTAATGTCGCAGATTTCAACAATATGCAAATAAACTTACACGAAAAACTTAATAAAAACACAGAGCCCCATACACCACAGAATTAGGACACTGGCGGCATACAGGGCTCACAAACACAAAACACAAAGATATGAAAGAATTCTCATTAGAACAAAAACAAGCATTGCGCAACGCCATTGTTGCCATGCAGGAAGCCTCAGGATTAAGCGGTAATGAGTTTGCAACCAAACGTCTCGGTTTTACAAATGGAAGCAAATACAGCCACATACGCAACAACTGGGACAAGCCAGGACTTGTTGGTAATGATACTTGGGAGATCGTTGAAAAGCTTATCAATCAGAAACAGCGTTACCAGGGCGTACCAACGGCAAATCTAAAAAAGGTATTTGAAGCATGTGAACTGGCTTATAACCTGAAAAAGTTTGTGCCGGTAGTTGGCAACGGAGGTTTTGGTAAGACTTTCGCACTCACAAATTACAAGGAAATGATTGAATCAAAGAAAAGTTTCAAAGTAGTTTATTATGAGGCTCAAAAAGGAACGTCAAAGCAATTTATTTCAGGATTGATGCAGGCTTTTGGTTGTTACCGTGCCGGAACAATGGCATCTCAAATCGAAGAAATACGCAATCTGGCAATGCGTCAGGATATGCTGCTGATAATCGATGAAGTTTCAAAACTTGAAGGTCACCATGTGACTGTAATAAAAGATGTAATGACAGCCCTGTATGGTGTATGTGGCATTGTGTTGGCCGGAACTCCGTATTTCATGAAAAACTTAACACGTGGAGCTCACCGTGACAGGCATCTATTCAGCGAAACAAAAGACCGGTTATTTTATATTACTTTCTCTTTAGATGCTCCAACAGCTGAAGAGGCTGAACAGATATTTTTAGCAAATGGCATCAACGACAAGGAAACGCTTAATATTCTGTTGAATCGCATTAGCGACAGACAAAAGAAAGAAGCATTACGCTCACGTTCCTGGCTTGCGAAACAATCATTCCGCGGAATAGCTGACTGTATTGATACTGTAAAAGCTGCCAATTTAGCCACTCCAATTGATTACAACACCTTAGAACTTCATTAATTAAGCCACAATGGAAAAAACACTTAATAATTCACTATCGCAACACATTGGAGAAAACAGGGATGATAAATACGCAAAAGCAATTGAACAACTCGACCAGATAGAAGACTGGCTTTTCGATAACCCGTTTACACATCCTGATTTTGAAAAGAAAGTAGATGAACGTAACAACTTACTAATAACAATCAATAATTATGAACGCACAAACAAATGAATTTAAAATCAACAACAAAACGTACATAGCAGTTAAACCTATTGATCATAGGAGTTGTACAGGTTGTGATTTTCGTTGCAAAGAAACACATTATTGTATCGCTCCAGATAATATTAGATGCAAAGGAGTGATATTTAAAGAAAAAAAGAACGAAAAGAAATATCCGGTATTCTATACGGCATTATTATCAGTAATAGGAACTATTCTTTTTACATATGGCATATTCGAGTTAATTAAATTCATCAACAACTTAATAAAATAACAAAATGGAAACAACCAACTTACCGGTAGACATCAGCAAACTAACACCGGAACAAAGAACTGCACTTTTTGAACAAATGAAACAGCAGGAAAAACGAGAAAAAGAAGCTATCAAAGCTGAACGCGAAAGATACAAGGACATTGTTAACGAAACAGTGACATCCCTTTTCCCAATCTTAGTAGAACTAAGTAACCGTATTCAGGAAGTGAAACAGTTTGTTTTCGGAGAACTGGAAACTGTAAAGATAATGAAAGGTGAACTTTTTGGAGTAAAACAAAACCAACAAAGTGACACCTTTACAACTAAAGACGGTAATACAAGCATTAAACTTGGTTATCGGGTAACTGATAATTACGACGACACAGTAAGTAGTGGAATTGAAAAAGTGAAAAACTACATGTCACGACTTAATGACGCTGTAAAATCAGAAAAAGTGAACAGATTGCTTGATTTGCTGCTTAGGACTGATAAAAAAGGAAATTTAAAACCATCGCGGGTACTGGAACTACAACAATTTGCCAATGAAGAACAGGATGAGGAACTACTTGACGGCGTAAAAATAATACAAAACAGCTGGAAGCCATCACGTAGTTGTAACTTCATAGAAGTAAGATTTAAGGATAACAACGGTTTTGAACACTCATTACCATTATCTATCTCTGCATTTGGATTAGACAGTGAATCAGACAATGAATTAAAAAAACCTACTCCTGAAGAAATTGAAGAATTTGACAAACAATATATTCATCAGGGAGCTCATTGATTAATCTCCGGAGGGATGAACCACTCCGGAGGTGCTAAGCCGATAACCTAAGCGTAGGCCGGCAACTAAACATCAAAAAATTACTCAATATGAACAAAGATACAAAAGCAATTAATTCAGCACGTGTAAGAATTATTGCCAAACAACTTGGTTTATCCGGACAAAATATATTATTTGAAAATGAAGGTTTCTTTGGTTTAAATCCTGGAGATAAAATTACTCAAATTGGGAACGGTAAAGAAAATGGGACTATTCGTACTGATAAATTTCCTTTTGCTTGTGAATATGTGGGTTCAATTATTTGTCAATTTGAAAAACCAGAAAATATGTTTGCATTTAAAATTCCTGAGAAAAACAATGAAGATGATATGTATTTTATATATGGAAGTACAGGAACAGAAATATTTACTGAAGCTGTATTTTCAATGAAAGATAGACTTACTGGTAAAATATCAGGATATATGCGATTTTACGCTCCTGAGTTTATAAAACTTTAAATATCTGAAAATTATGATTATAGGCTATAAACCACAATTCCCTACTAAGATATTAGCCGGAATTAAGAAACACACACTTCGAGAAGACAGACATGACCGTTGGCATGCAGGAATGAAAATGCATCAATCGGCAGGTGTAAGAACTAAGAAATACAAGCTGCTTAGATTGGACACATGTACTGGAACTCAGAAAGTAATAATTTCTATCGTTGACAAAAGTAAGAATCCTGACAGTTATGTTTGTTGCAAGAAAATAAACAGAAAACAAGTTGATAGAGCTTTTGATGTAATAGTTGATAATAAAAAATTAAGATGGAGACACATTGTAATGCTGGCTCATAACGATGGTTTTGATTCAGCTGATGAGTTCTTTAAATGGTTCTTTGATGGTTTTACAGGCAAAATAATTCATTGGACAGATTTAAGATATTAATACATGACACAGATAACATCAAAATATGCTTACGGTAGGCAAATAGGCAATAAAACAGCAAAAGAAATTGAATTACTGACAAATAGTTTCTTCAGCAAACTTATTGTTCCATCACATTGGCAATATAGCTCATATCAGGACATATACAATACTTCAGATAAGGCACATTTATCGTCCGGGCATATTTTCAAAACAACCAAAGATACCGGCACTATTTACATTAAAATTGTGTTCATTATCGCTCCTGAGCGTGGTGCTATTTGCGAGAAAACATTTGATGATATTGGAAGTAGACCAAAATATAAAACAGTTATATCAAATAAAACAATAGAAGAAATTAATGAGTATATCAGACTAAATTATTAATCAAAATGAGCAAAAGTAACATTATCACAACAAACCATCAAAGAACATATACTGGTAAGTATATCGATGTTTTCAATCCTGATCCGGATGCAATATCAATACAGGATATTGCACACGCATTGTCATTAACATGCAGATGGGCCGGACATCTGAAAGATTTTTATTCAGTAGCTCAGCACAGTGTGCTTGTTTGCGAGCATGTATCTTGTTTTGCACCTGAAAATAAACTGCAGGCATTACTTCACGACGCATCTGAAGCATATATAAACGACATCCCATCGCCGGCAAAGAAAAGATTGCCGGACTACAAATCACTTGAAGATAATCTTATGTTAGTCATTGCACATAAATTTGGATTTGAGTTCCCATTATCACAAGCCACAATAGAAGCGGATAGATACCTTTTAAGTTGTGAATGGCATTCATTGGTAGAGAACGATGTTAATGATATAATACCATTATCACCGAAAGATGCTGAATGCTTATTCTTGCAGTCATACTTTGAGTTAACAAATAAATTATACTAATTTTAAAGATCATGGAAGATAACCTAAAAGACAAAAGACAACAATTTCACCTCCTGCTAATAGCATTAGGTGAGGTTAAATATAAAGAAGTTATAGTTGAAGGTATGTTCCCAGGCATTGAAAGTACAATGTCACTTAATGAGCAACAACTTGACCGGCTGATAGCAGATGCAACAAACCGAATGGGCAACCGTGGACAGGATGTTAAACGTCGGCCAATATCACCCGCAAATGCTCCTGAAGAATATCAGATAAAGCAGCTTCGAAATAAATGCCTGCAGGTATTAACCGAACGTGGCATTAAAAGCACTCCAAAGGACTGGACAGCGGTTAACAAAGAACTGGAAGCACCTCGTTATCAATGGGTGCTTTCAGAAGAGCAACGAGCTGCCGGTGTAATAAACAAACGTGGAATAGGAACATTTAATACAGTAGAAAGCCTGAAGAAACTATTCTATCAGCTTTGTGCTATACGTGATAATGAAAGAGTAATTAAAACAAAAATTGCCGAGCGAATTTCACAGAACTAAGTACTAAATTTTATTTAACAGTTATCCAATAAAAAATAAGTAGTTATATTTGCAAAAAAAATATGAAAAAAACGTTATTCACAGCATTAATTGCATTGATTTTTAGTGGTTGTACAAATAAGCCTAATGTAAAACTACCATCTTATACAGAAATTGAACACAAAGTATCTGCAGTTCCTGCAAAGAAACAGATATGTGTTCGTGTATATTTGAACGAACAAGCCACTACTGAACAACTTAAAAATCTTACAGATAGTCTGTATTTTGCGGCTAAATATGAAAATACAGAACTTGGAAAACCAACACATATTTATGTTTATGTATACGCTAAACAAGGAGAATTTGAGATGAACGGAAGCGGATGGATAGCGATGAGGAGCATGGAAAACAAACAAGAATCTGAAATAAAATTAAAGGCAGCCCAATAAGCTGCCTTTTTTATTTAAATACCGTTTAAATACTTTTGTAAAGCATTATATCTGTATATCCAGAATTATGATTCATTCTGGCATTCATATCAACACGCTTTGCACTGTTGAAAGGATTTTCCCCGCAGAGGTTTTGCTCTATCCAGTCAGTTAGTTCCAGGATGGAACTTTTATTAGACGTAAAATAATAGTAATTGGTGCCTTTGAGCGTTTGCAGCACATCAAGGTAGTTGGCCAGCTTCCAGTAATTTGAATAAGTGCCACAATCAGTGCTGAGGTATGGCGGATCAACAAGGAACACGACACCAGGAACATGCTTCCAACGGTCAAACAATAGTCGATAATCCATTGATACTATATCAACATCGGTTAAGTAATCCGGAGCCGGCTCATAATCGTTTTTACGTATCTTATTGTAAATTGTTTGTTTAACCAGATCGGCGTAATTTGTCGCATAATTCATTGAAAAGAGCAAGCTGCTTGAGATAGTAATATAATCAACATACCCGGACTTCTTTTCTTCGTACTGGATGGCCTTTAGGATGGCCGTCCTGGCTTCTTTGCTTACAACCTTATCAACCGGTTCATTTTTCAGCATTTTGCGAAACTGAGCCAGCAAACGGTTAGTATTTTCAATACTTGCAACTCGTCGACTATAATTGTCAAAATCATTGTAGATAACAATCGCATCCGGACGTTCTTCTTTCACCCACTGACTTAATAATCCCGATCCACCGAATAGATCAACAAATACATTACACTTTCTGAAATCTTTTAAAGACTCTTTAAACGGCTTATAAAACCTCCTTTTTTGCCCCTGAAACGGCAGAGGCGCCTGTTGGTAACTTTTACACATTTCTTTTTTACTTTATAAAATTTATATCTATTTTTGCAGTCTCTCACATCAAAACATAAAAAGGCGCATGCACGCCGGCTAAACAAGGTATTACTACCTCTGCCGTGGCGTGCATGCGCCTTTACTGTCTGATACGGGGTGAGAGCCTGTCAGACAGCGGTGGGGGTTTTATTTAAAGATTATCTTCTTATTTCCTATGTAAATATTTCCTTTATCATCAATACCATTAACTCTGTATGAAAGGTTGAATTCATTTTCCCATGTCAATCCGTCTTTTGAAATATAAATTGCATTTGTGTGACCCTCTGCGACAAAATGACCTCTATTTTCAACGAGTGAAATAATTGTCATTCGAGCTTGACAAATGCATCTGAATTTTGAATAGTCATCAACATCGGACAATTTACCTAAATATATGCCGTAAGGAACTAATTTTACTTTTTCTGTCCGGCCAGGAATTGTCACATAAAAATCATCTCTTTCAAAATAGTTAATTGAATCAGAGACAAACAATAGCTGAGCATCTTTATTCGTGTCCGTAAATAAAAACGCTCCACATAACCTGTTTATTGAATTAACCGTAGATGTTAAACGTACTATTCCGGTATTCCACCACTGCGCATCTGCCGCAATTGAGCCATCACGTGTATTATCATTTAGATAAAACAGATCTCCGCCCTGATGCGCATCACTATTTCTCGTTTCTCCGGTTGAAATAAGATAGCCACAAGGCGTACGATTAACACAGTGAATGTGTCTTGCCATATTTTTGCCTGAAGTCGCTCCATTGACATCACCTATGCATTGATATAGTTCGTAGTTGTTTGCGGAAATTCTTTTTGCGTGGAAAAAGACACCTGTATTGTCAGAGCCATTAGCTTTGACGTCGTTGAAAATGTATTGCCAGTCACCCGTTGCTGACACATTTTTGATAAAAACAATAGGATATACAACGTTATCAAATGTTAGGTCATCGGCAAGTGTTAATTTAACAGTGCCGTTACTGGTTCCAATAGCAGTTATAAGGCTTTGTTGTTCTACAGGTATTTCAAATTGATTTACCGGCTCTTTACTTTCAGAGGTTGGAAAATTATACTTCCTACGGCATAGCTTCATAGAGTTTGGTGTAAACGCAGTTACGGCTGTTATTGGCGTGAAAGTAATTTTGCTACCATAAACAATTGAAGAGTAATTATCAGGAGTTGCAAAAAAATTCTTAACATACCAAATTCTTCCACCATCATCCGTGACCATTACAAATGGTTCTTGGCCGGCGAGATTGTTATAATTTCCAAATACACAGAGGCGATCATCCTTTGCCATATTTGCCCATGAAAGCCGATCGAAGATATTATTTGTAACTATTTTTTGATCTAAAAGTGGCTTATCTGAAGGTAGTCCGGGAGCTCCATAAGCGTTGACATCATGCCTGCCATCAAACTGTTGATAATTGTACTCTGATAATATCGGAAGATACTTTGTTGTCGAAGATATAAGCGCTTTGTCATTTACAGGATTTTTATAGGAGCTGTCTGAAACAATCACATTTGACTCCGCAAATCTGAGCATATCTGACAGCACAAATGCAACCTTTGTGGCATTTTCATACCTATCAGGAAAATTATGCAGAACACGGCTTTTGCTCGTGAAGATGCAACAGCGGGGAATGCCTCTACCGTGTGTTGCTTTCTGAGTTGTTGAAGTTTTGTTGAATGGCAGCAAATAAGCAAATAATATTGTCTCACCATTTATAATACCTGGAAACGAAGTAGAGTTAAAGGGTACAGTATATGCAATACCATAATCCCCAAAAACTTTAAATGTTAAAGATGTCGCTGTCCACTCAATTACCGTGTTGTTAAAGACATCTCTATCAAGAACAGTAGTTGGCAATTCAACTATTTTATAGTCATTTTTATTACTAAAAACGATCTCTGTTTTTGTGGGCAATTCTGTGAGCCCCTCGAATATTACTTCTGTTGGCGTATAAACTTCTTTACCTGAAAGGCCAGTGATGGAGCCTTTTGTAATGTCCAATTTCCATGCGGCAACCTCTTTTGTTTGATCAAGAACTTCAACCAATACAGATTGGTTAATAACATTTCCTGCTAATAATAGAGAACAGCTTTGAGCGTTCAAATATCCATAATTAGCGTCAAAGTCAACAGGCTCACAATTATTATCCAATACCCTATGCTTAATTATACCGCCAGTGCTGTCAACCGGTGAGGCACTCAGAGTTACGTTACACATATCTATTGTTGCTGTGAATGTAATTCTTGCATACCGATAGCCTTTTGAGAGGGGATACTGATTAATACTCCAACTGGAAATTGCGTCTTTCCAGTAATATAATTTTAATTTATTTTTATAAACGCTGTGCAAAGTGTACTGAATATATTTAGTAATACTAACGCCTGATGTAAATCGAAATCTAACATAATTAATTCCTTCAACGTTCACAAATATCTTTTGTGCTATCAAAGAATTAGATAGAATAGCCATGTAATTAACTAACGTCTCACGTAATTTTTCGTTAGTTACATCGTAAAAGCCAAAATTTTCCCAGGTAGTTCCATTTTGAGATTTTTCGACATATACGTATCCTTCTGCAGGGCTAACATCATTACTAAATATGTGACATTCCAACTGTTTTTTGCCCCTTGTTTCAATTACATATTTTCCTGAAGTTGAAAATTTGTCGACTGTTTGTTCCCCCGTTGGCAATGTAATAGGCGAAAAAGGCTCATAGTGCGTGGAGATTGTTTGTTTTGCACTAATTGATATACCAACGGAGTCAACAATGTTCATATGAACAGAAGATAAGTCAGTTGTATTAATTTCAATTATATATGTTCCCGCGGCGCTTATTCTTTTATAACCGGTCGATATGTACTCTCCATTAACATAAATTGGAATCTGAGGAGAACCTGATGTTGCTGTTCCGGTTGCAACGCCATAAAAACCAAAGTCACGTGTACCCGTAATACTCGCAACTTCAATTATTAATTTAGCAGATTTAAATCCTTTAACAGAATATGTTTTTGTAGTTGTGACGGATTCTACTATTCGATATAGTTTATTAATTCCCATGATTTTTTATTTTAAAAAGTTATACTTATTAATGATTCAGAAATAATATTCCCCATCTCATTGAACTCACGTGATTGAGTGATTGTAATTGAACCAATTTCACTATCTGTATAAGTCAGGGTTGTTGTCTTATACTCAAGTATATTATTATCATAAACAGAATTTACAAGAGTACCAGACGCTCCGTTAGAGTAGCGAATATTGCAACTCTGAATTATCTCGTCACCATTGTACACAATGTTGCCATTAGCAGCATATTGTTTATTTATAATCTGATTATAAATATTTTTCAAATAGTGTGTTCGAGGTGTATCTGCAGTAACGCTATCGGTAGATCCTAAAGGGTCGTATGAATCTGGAACATCAATATCCCAATTTACTACCAATATAATATAATGTGTATTTGCGCCATTTTTAAGTTTTAGGTACTCTAAACCTGTCGTTTTAGTCGATGCCACTAAAAACAATCCTAATGTGTCGTGTTTTATCGCAACATTACCGCCTTTAATGCACGTTGTTATTTTAAATTTTTCACCAATCACATTAGGAGTAGCTGCCCAGATATCAACTACACGATCAAATCTTGAATCTTTTATAAGTGCAGGTGTATTCAATTTGTATTGATCAATACTTAATGCTCCTATATTTTCTCGCGCTTGTTTTTTTTTCGCGTCGTTCAACAACTGAACAGATGACAACACCACTTCTTCAGGAAACGATTTCAATCCAGTGTTTTTCCATCCTGTGTCATTATACGAATGTATATACCCGTCAGCCTGATTCTTTACTGCCCAACCAGCATCTGGAGAGGTGCCAGCATCAAACGCAGTTGTACTCGTTGCTGTATATATTTTTTTATCAGTAGTCAGAATATAACGCTGTCCAATAGTTAATCCGGAAGTCGGAAGCGTAGACACAATATTAACAACAGAATCCTGCCAAATAAGCGACTTCGCTACACTATTTACATTGTCGTTTATTTCTGACATCTTATTAGTTATATCTGTCATCGTGTCGAAAAACTCACCTTTACCAATTGCAAATAAACCGGTACGGCCGGCCATGTCTTTTATTTTGTTCAAAATCTGCTGAATTGTTGCCATATTATTGTTTTGTTATGAAATTGGACAAGAGGTTGTATTTTCAAGAAAAGGAACATTTGATTGAATGACGTCAATGTTTAGCCCAGCTTCAAGATTTTGAACATATAATTTAAATGCAGTTAATCGTGTATTATATTCTTCATTTGTCAGGTCTGCCATTTGATCATATGTAATTGTAGGATACGAACTTTCCAAATAATTAAAAGCATTTCTTCCCTGATATATTATTGGGTAACCAGGCTGCACAATATCTGATATTTTTTTTGTAACAGATATTGTTAGTGATCGTTGAATTCCTGTATTCATTCTATTGCTTTTTTATATTTATACATATAATCTTTTGATGGTGTAATTGAGAGTATTATAGCGCTTGTGTTAACCATCCATGCACCACCTGGATCCTGATAAACATTAGCAAGGAATGAATCACTTTCACTTCCAGCTGTCATGATTCGTGTGAAATCTTTGTAATGCGTTCCAGCATATACTCTAACCACTACTGTTATATTTGAATATGGTGCAAATTGTGGTTGTAAACCAACATAATTGATACTCATAGTAACGTAAATAATATTATCAGTATACTCCTGTACACATGCATAATTTTGCCATTCACATTCATATTCCATATTACCTGTTTGAAATACAAAACTTTTTCCCGCCAGCTTTCTACCTTCAATTAATGCCCTCAGCCGGTTCTCATCTACGAACCCATTAACTGTGACAAGGAAGTCGATCGGCTGGCCACTCAGTTCAGTAATAACTGCATCTACATCAAGCTCTCTCTTTATTTGATGTTGCAACGAGATGACAGAAGCGTCTGAGTTAATTTGATACAGCCAATCCGGAACATTAATTCGGAACTTATTCAACACTGTTTGCACTTCAGATGTAAGCGCAAAAAGCAACTGAATAAGTAAAGATGATCTCATTCTAATATGCAGCAGATCAGCAATCAATTTAATCCTATTAATCTGCATGATAAGTTACGTTTATGGTTGTTGCACTGTAAAATCCGGATGCACTTTCAAATTGCCGGCTATTATTCAAATCTCCGTTTAATCGCACATCACCCAAAATCACATCATTAACCCCGTCAGCGTTTTGAACAGAATCAGTGAGCTTTGTTCTATTAAACACACCGGCATACTGAATAGAATTGAGATATGTATTAACTGCGATCTCAACAGGATTAGAACCACCGGATAGTAACAGCCCATCAGCACCAATAATCTGAGGATTGTAGTACACCGTAAGATTAATAACAAGCTCATCAGGTGCGAGGCTTATAAATTGGAAATGCGTACCCGCAGCACCCTTTTGTGTTATGTAAGAACTAAACGCTTGCAATTCATCAGCTGTCATAGCTACTTTATTCGCTTTCGTGGCAAATACCTGAAGCTTTGTAACACCCTCAATTTGTCGCTGCCTGATGGCGACGTATTTGACGATCTGTTTTGAATTGTCAATAACAGCATAATCAAACTTATACGTGTTTTCATCATACAGCAGTTGATCTCCTATCTGAAATCTTTTTGCAACATCTGTATACCATGGCACAGAAAAGGGTTGCTGTGCTGCTATTTGTGAAGTTATCTGATTTGTAATATCAGACACGATCATTTCAAATATCCAAATTACATAACTTATGATATACGTTATCTGAGATTCAACACTCGTTGCTGAGAATTGCTCATCCCACGCAATAGCGGGGTTAAGCTCATAGGCAACGCGGAGAACTAAATTGTCAATCCATGCCTGACGGGTTGCAAGTAATATTTCATTCAGTGTTCTGGCCATTTTTATGTAAATTCTACAGGCAATTCTTCAAAGAATACACGTTCTACATTTTCAGTATTCACTTCAGATGCCGTTGCCGGTTTAATATTCCGATTCGCGTAGTATGTAGCAACCTGTTTGTTAACAACCTCAGGTATTTCTATTTGCTGGAGCATCGGTTGCAGATCATCAGTGAGTGAAATGCCATTTTGCTGAGCAATCCTGTAAGCCGCTTCAGCCGATCCGGATTCCTGAACCGCGATATCAATCACTGTTTGTCCTTCCAATCCTCTCATTTTCTTAACAATTTTAAAATCCATTTAAATGCAGATATAAACCAAGAAGGTTTTGAAACCGCAATAACAATTAAGATAATAAATGCTATGATTATATATGTTGAGAACGGAATCGTATTAGTAGCGAAAACTGATTCATTGTCGCTACTTTTAATTTTATTATCCTGTTTTAGACTGTGATCGGATTTATAGTCCGATTTATCACTCAGATCAATCTTATTATCACTATCAGACTGTTGCTGCTGATTTATTTGCAAGTTTCTATTCTCGTTCCTGTTGGTAGTTCGCTTTATATTTGTTTGCGACGTAGGATACTGACGACCCGTCGAATCAGGAGCTGAGAAGTTTGTTGTAGTAGTTTCTTCAACAATAGATTCAGCGATTTGGCTATTGTCAGAAACGCTGCTATTAGTATTGTTTGTTAATTTGTTGTCGGCCTTAAAGGTGATATCATTATTCTGAACGCTCGACTGTTTTACTGTCATATTCTCAGTCGTATTTGTCAATTTTGTTGATTTGGTTTGCCTGACAGTATTGCACCCACCCACAACAAACAAAAGGGATATCGCTGTTAAAATAATTTTAGTTTTCATGAAGCTTCTTAATTGTGTCGATCATCTCACCCAAGTTCTCCGGAGTGATTTTATCAAGTAGTTTAACCATTTTACTGTTGATATTTGTCAATCTGGTAAGCTCTTTACGTATTGCCTCCATTTGCTCTGCCATCTCTGAATTATGCTTCTGCACTTCCAAATAGCTTTGTTTGTATTCATCACGTTCAGCCTTCAGGCTTTCGGCCATTTCGCGCCAAATCTTTATTGCCTCCTGAACATTGTCCAGCTCATTTGTTTTTACTTCCTCACGAACCTTGTTTGCTTCAGCTTCAGCTTTACGCCGTTGTGATTTAACTGTTAACAGACCATACAGACCATATCCTGAGCCAATAAAACCAAATACGGTCGCTAATAAAGTAAGCCAATCCATAATGCTAAATTTTAAAGTTATCAATCACCTTCAAAAACACGTATACTCCATCCTTTGTAATACTTCCAGTTCACAGGCCGTGACTTGCATATATTGTAATACTTCAGTAACCTTTCGTACTTGTACAAGTCAATGTACTGCTTTTTTGTCATCAGTGGTCGACTGTTTAATTCATTAATAGAATCAATCAACAGTCTGATACTGTCATCATTGTTTATCCTGTCATTTTCGTATGCAACAAGGTAATTTTCGTAAGTTGTTACCATAAATGTAAGTTTGTCGATTTTTGCATTCAAACTCAATACAGAATCTTTAAGCACCTGCAGTTGATCATCCGGCAGAACCGGCTCGCTATGTATATGTTTGCCTGCAGTACAGGCAAACCCAACACACAACAAGAAACTAAACACACACAAAAACACACTCTTTTTCATACTAAACTATTTAATTTTGTTTTTAATTCTTCGCTAAATTCACCCGATTGAGCAATACCACAAATCTTTTGAGCACGCCTTACAGCGGGTTTAATACCTTCATTAACCGCTGAGTCTACCAGCAAATTAGCGATATCCTGATCATCAATCATATCACCGCCAACTTTATTCCAAAAGTTATCACGGTAGAAACTTATGACGGAATCATTCAAGCCACTTATTTTTGTCAAAGATGCAGGAAAACCCGATTGTTTTTTCGCCTGATCAACAAACGCCCATCCGGACCAGTACGGCCAGTTCCGACGGCTCACACCTTTGTACGTTTCGCCACCGGTATCATCCGGATCATCTACATACCCGCCCTCATGTTTGAGAACCTTAGCTATTGCATGTCTGTAATCTGCCATATTATGAGTTATTTGTTGATAAATCAATACGTTCTTTATAACTTTCAAAGTCAATTCCAGCCCTGTCAAAATGCTTTTTTATTGTCAATTCAACAGCTGACTGATTAATTCTTCCACGAACAAATTTTGTTAAACCAGGTCCGAGAATAGGGTCTTCCTTTAATTCTCCCGGTCGAAGATTTAAAACTAAATACGCTTCCTGATCTACACATTCACCAATTGTCATACCCTGTGAAATCTTACCCTCAGAGTCTCTTACAATACGAATGACAGGTTCCATATTTTCAGATAGTAATATGCCTTTTCTTTTAATGTTCATCAGTGTTTAACCTTATCATTTGTTACCTCACTTAAATCTGCATATTGCATCCCTGAAGATGCTGTTTCAAATGCCGCACTTATACCCGGCACGATTGCATTTAAAGTTGTCATTGCAGCTGATACTGCATTTTTTAGCTGACTCACAGAATTATTTGTTTTTTCTATTTCAGTTTTCAGCTTTGAATTAATGATCAATCCGCCATTTTCACCATTATTGTATTGTATAAGTTCAGCTTCAACTGCATAAATCAAAAATGCTACAGAATCATCTCCTTCAAGTATTGCAATCAGGCAATCACTATTTACTGCAGGTTTTGTATCAATTGAACCAAACCCCAATGCAACATCGTAATACTGCAAATCATCCCCCATACCAACACAATCCATCGTTTTTTCATCCCAATTGACACCCTCACATACAACCCAACGCATTGTTGCCTTAATTTTGCCGTTTAAATGCCGTTTAAATAGCGTCACAAATTCATCTGCCGCCGTTTGTAGATTACCACCCATACAATCGAAATTTAGAGCTTAAAATGCGTCGTTTTTATGTTGTTTTATCACCAAGCTTTGCAATCTGTCTATAGCCACCCAAGACACTCACCGTTTTAGTTACAGAATCAATATAATAACTTCCGTTTTTTGCCGGATAAATAGTACTTTCCACATCAGCAATCATTCCATGCATTAAACGGGGAACACCAAAAACAGTCAGCTCTCCATCAAGACCTGGAGCAAGTGCCTTTTCGTATGTCGCATTTACTATTTTTTTTATCTCTACCTCTGTGAGATTCGGTTGCTTGATTATTATATTGTTTGAATTCTTTTCTCCTTTGTCTGCTTTTAGCATTTTGCCATTTTTTTGCAGACTCTCAACACGCACATATACCTTTTCAATACTTTTTTCCTTGAGTGAGTCACTTGCCTGCTTTTCAACAATAATTTTTACATGTTCACCTCCATCAATAGAAGTTCTTCCACATACAAGTGTCTTACCACGGAAATACGCATAAAATCCAAGCTTTTGTTTTAAATCATCCAACACTTCAGACACTAACACGCTTGAATATCTGACAGAACCGATATTGGCATCATCACAAAGAATTGTATATCCAGGTGCAATTTGTGTAAGTAAATCCTTTAATGTCGTGGTTTTCTTAGAAACACTTACGGTTCTACGTTTTAGATTATACATTTCATCTTCACATTTTATCACTACAGGAAAACCTGTCGACACCTGAAGAACATAACCGGTGAATTCTTCCCACTCATCTCCACCATAGCCTAATGATATTGACACCGGATCACCTTTTTTAAAAAGCTCATTTACTTTTTGCTGATCAATATTTCTCATGTTACGTGGAAAACTTATTTCTGCAGTGCCCGTTAGCATTTTAAAACCACTTTCAATTCTCAGATCAATAATTCTCCGAATTTCGATCTTGCTACGCCCATGCGCTGCAGGAAAACTGATAACTCCACTAAATGCAACTGTCATAACTCAAATAAAAAAGTCTTCGTCACTTAATGCATCAATCTCATACTGCACAAGTCCAGGCTTTCCCTGAACCGGTGTATATCTTACTTCGAGAAGAGTAATATGATGAATATTACGTTGTTCAAATATCTTTCCTTCAACAGCAATCGAACCAACTATCTCATTGAGCATATCAATCCTGTATTGTTGTTGTTTTACTGTACGTTGAAAATTAACACGTGATTCATCATTAATTATAAGTCCTCTTATTGTAATTCTCCAATCATCAAGCCCCATTATCTCCTTAACAGAACCTTTACCTCCTAATGTAGGAGTAACTACTGTAGATTTTTTTCGTGAGAAGTCAACTATTGTAGCGACCGGAAATTCAAAGTCAGCATATTCACGTTTTACTATCCTACTGCCTGAATTATTATCAAAAACATCATAATCACCTCCCTTTGCCTTGAAAAGGCCAAATACAGGTGTCCCGAACTGGCTCAGCCTGTCATACTCATCTTCCTGTTTAACTGACACATTATACGCACCTATAACATTATCAGTCTTTTCATCGCCAGGTATCACATATGGACGTCCGAATAACTGTACGAGCATATTCAGTGCCGAATCAATACCTAATATTTTATAATCATTACCCATAATCAACTTAATGCAACAGTGGCGTCTCTTAACCTATCATTAATAACACGAATTACTTTTTCAGCAATTGCTTCCACATTACTTCCTTCACTGACAGTAAAGTAATTTTTTATTTCAATTCTCTGATTTATAGATTTAGTACAATTCATACCTGATCCTGATAAACCCGATCCTCTACCTTTTGTATTCTCTGAAAAGTCGATATTTTTTGTAGGAATATTTGTTTTAATTGTTGCACCCGAAAGTTCAACATCACTCTTTTTACCTGTAGACAATGATAAATTACTTTTTGCAGTAATATCAGCCATGTTTGGCATACTAAATGATTTCACACCTGAAACAGCACCTTTAAAGTCACCGGTGATAAACTTATATGCGATATCAGAAATCTGACCAAACAATTCTTTTAAATACAATAATATTGGCCTTATTTTCATATACATTGATTCGATGCCATTACCAAAACCGGGAATTTTTGAAATGACCCATCCAAGTGCATCACCTATGTTATTTATCAAATTCCACACAACTTTAATTGGTGTAATTGCAATTTTGAAAACCCACTCAAAAGTATTTCCTATTGCCGAAAAATAATCACGAAGCATGACAGAACTATTATACCAATCTTTAAACCATTGAATAATATCAAGTACACCCTGACCAATGTAATTGATTACCGGAAGTACTTTCATTCCTAAATCAATCATATTTCCCTTAATAAGGTTAGTGATCTGATGCCAGCTATCCATTGGAGTCATTGCATTTTTATAAGCTTCGTTTAACTGTCCCTGACTGTTTACTGTAAAATCAATTGTTTCACGAAACTTTTGAGCATCCTGTGTGGCTGTTGCAAAAAAGCTGGCCGCTTCCTGATCGAGTCCAAGTTTGCCAAAGAACTGTGCGCGGCTTAAATCACTAAGCCCTTTTGTTTTTCCTGCAAGATCATCAATAATATCAACCAATGGCTTAATCTTTCCTGAACTATCAAAAAGATTCAATCCCATTTCTTTGAACGCTTTAATCTTTGTTGGATCGGCCAAAGCTTTCATTGCATTTTGCGCCAGTGTTGTGGCACGTTCGGAAGTTTGTCCCTGAGCTGTAAGATATGCCCAAGCTCCGGCAGTTTCATTCAAAGCAAACCCAGCATTACGTGCCATAGGTATAAGCTTTGGCAGATATTGCGCAATGTCGCCAAACTCAGCATTCCCTTTGTTCAAAGTTGCAAACAAAATGTCGTAAACCTTATTGATGTCTTCGCCGGAACTATTCATTACGGCCACTGCAGCTTTGGCAGTTTCACCAACGTCATTAAACCCTGCCTTTGCAGCCTTCAATGATGGAGACAATACATCGAGCGATGTTTTTACATCAAGTCCCGCACTGATAATTTTATTGAAAGATTCTGGTATTTGTTCAATAGGAGCAACGTTTTCCGTTCCTATATCCAAAAGCTGATCAGATAAACCAGATAATTCTTGTTTAGTTAACTGAGCTGTAACGTTTACCTTAGCAAGCCCCTCGTTCCAGTCTAACGCCATTGTTGTGGCCTTATAACCAACCGCAACCACAGCTGCAGCACCTGCCGCTGCCAACATATACGGATTAGCCAAAGAACCAATTAAATTTCCAACTCCAGGAACTTTAGTGCTAAGGGCATCTAACGCCTGGTCACTGTTAAATTTGAATTTATTTACAGCTGCCAACGGCTCATTAACCGACTTTGTAACACCACGCATCGGAGATGTCACTTTATCAACTAATTCAAGTATCCATGTCGTTTTTTGAGTTGACATCTTTATTGTAAGCTTTGATAAATTCGTTTGCTACATCGGTTACAGCCGATTGTATTGAGTTCTTTAAATTCTCGTGGTCTGTTTTGTTCAGATAGATAGCTTCAGCATAAAGTTTACACCACTTTTCAAAATCGAGTGTCTCAGGGGTTACCCCATTGAAATACCGTCGAATAACAGCATCGCCCTGATATATGACACTCGATTCTATTTTTTTTACTTCAGACTTTATGCTTTTGATAAAAAAGCCTCGTAGGGCTGCATCATATCTTTGATCTGACTGACGACTCCGAGATAAACAACACCATCTGACTCAATCTTATCCTTATCTCCTCCGACAATCAAATTTTTTATCACAGCATCAATATATTTCTGATTTTCGCCTTTTTGAGTATATTCGGTAAGCATTCTTATCAATCCAGCATCTGGCCGCCTAAAAGCAAATTCATAAAATTCACCAGGATCCTTAATGCTTTCATCTGAATTATATACAGGAGGTTCAACCACTACGGTAATAATTTTAATCTTTCCGTATTTTGCCGTTAGTTCCTTAATCAACTCAGGAGTAATAGTTGTATGTTCTTTGACATACAATGCAATTGGAATAGCTGCTATCGAAACAATCGGTAAACCAATATCAACAGGGCTCATGTTTTGTACAAATTGTGTTGCCGGCTGAATTATTGAAGCGTCCGCAAATGAAGTAATAGCTAAGGCCATAATAGCCATCAAAAGCAAAAATTTAAATGATTTCATAATGATTTTTTTAATGAAAATTATTGTTTAAATGTCGTTTAAATAAGAAATATAGCTGACAGTCAACCGCGAATTGTCAACTGTCAACTAAAAGTTTGTTTTACACATTCCACAGGATACGGCCACCTACAAATAAATCAAATTTATAAGCGATCGTTTTATCACCCTGCTTTACAGCAATTCCGCGTCCCTTTATTTTACAATACTGGATGATATCCTTTGTTTTTGTCAAATCACGGTCATACTCAGCAACAATATTAAATGCCGGAATTGAACTAAGGCTTGCACCTGTTGGTAATGCTGACTGAAGCAAATCAATCTCCTCTTTAAAAAGAGTAATCGAAGCTTTAGCTTCATAGTTTCCTTCACCATATCCGACAAAATACATCCCGGCACCACGAGCGCCTTCAATTTCTATATTATCATCGTAACCAAGTTCAGTAATACCTTCAATATCGCGCCCCAACATATTAACCGTTACAGAGTTCCAACCCTGCATTTTGCCAAACTTATTGACAATTGTTGTATATTTATTTACTTCAGGCATGATATTAAATTTTAGAAGTTAAACCCAAGTCAACATCAAATTCATGTACTACATCACCAACTTGTACCTGTGCTTTAATAGCCATAGGAGTTGAAGCATTTACGTTTTGTGCCGGATTAATATAAATATCAAATCCGTCAGCATTACCGGCATTAAGCATTGCTGCAGTAATTGCATTTTTTACTTTTTCTTCAGCACTGGATATCCACGTTGTTTTTATAGTTCCGTCAGCTTCTTTTGGTACTTTAGATCGTACTAAAGGAATGAGCGTAGTACGTATTATACGTGCTGCTTTGTTCCATATGCAATTAAAATTAAAGAATGCATAATCGCTTGAGTCAACAACTGCCGTGGGGCAACCACTTAAATACCAACCGTCATAGTTCTCAAACTTACCTATGAAAATGTAACCTTTTTCTGACAAAGCTGTAGCCTGCGTACCAGTTAATGAACGGAACGGAGTTCCATCGCTCAACGCTGCAGTAAGCCATTTATTCAGCGTAGTATCTGCAAGGCTGAAACTTTCTTCACCTTTACGTGCTGACGGTTTATTCTCAATATCCACGGAACCCAAATCTTCGTGTACTTTACGAACAGCAACAGAACCAAGCACTGTGCCAACTGCAGCATGTTTTGCGTAAGCTGCATTAAGCGCAGCCTGCACCGGATCATGTCCTACAACTACACTAACATTAGATGCTGCCAGCGTTCGCAAATCAAATAAATCTACAAGCAGATTAAACGCGTCTGCGTTTGCCGCTTTTGCTATCCCCTCCAGGAATACACCATCAATTAAAAGCTTTTCGGTTGCAAATGCATTCACCCACGCCTGAAGCGCAAGCACATCGGTATTAATCACATCAACTGTAGCCGATGCAATACCGGCAATACCAATTACATTTACACCCGCTATTCCGCGTATAGCAGCTTTAATATCGGCATCAGCCGTAAGTGCAGCTATAGTCGTTGTTTTTGCAACAGGAATCAAATAAAATGTGAATCCCGGACACAATCTTGTCATTTCTGACAAATGATAATGTACAAGTTCAGCATTATTTGCGTCCGTTGCAGCCGTGATACCCAAACTTTCGGCAGTTGTAATGTCGTAAATCGGATAAACTGTTTTTGCAACAAGCTGTGCGGTGGCCGTTGCTCCGCATATCAGGACCATAACCCGATCATTCGAAGTAGAGCGACCTAACCCGCCATTCAGTTTGTTAATATTTGCACCTGTAAAAGTTCCCATCGTTAGGCAGCTTTAAGGGTTTCAATTCGTTTTACAGCAGCATCCTTCACAGTTGCACGTTCATCACCTGCAACCAAAGCTTCTACAGCTTCCACAGTTTCAGCAACCTCAATTAGCGCAATCACTTCTTTGGCTTTTTTAAGCTCAACTTTGGCTTCCAGTTCGTCACGCGTAAAAGTTTCGAGCTTCAGCTCTTTACCATATGCGTTGTTTTTCGAGTGGTTTTTTGCAGCAGCATCACCACGGTCGGATATAAATGCCTGTCCATCGCTCGCAACTACGACCTTGTGAGCTTCCGGATATCTTTTCAGGATATCTTTTGCTACAGCTATTTGTTCATCCTTACTCAGGATTTTTAATTCGGCTTTCTTTGTTTCCATTATTATTTTGAATGAAAAATGAATACTTAATTTTTAAAATTACTTTTCCAAAGTTTATTTCATCTTTGGAAAAGCATATAAGCAGGTCGCTTACGCAACAATACCACTAATCAACGCACCAACGGCAACATCCTGTATACGGTCAACAATACCGTAAGCTTGCAAACGGAATTTTGAAGTTGGCGATTTACTTTTCGTGTCAGTAGTTTCAGGCGAATACAGTATTTTCACAGAGTCAATCCAGGCTACAGTATTTGGAGCGTAGTAAAAAACGGAAGCGTAACGGTCAGTAGAACCCAACGCAGCACCTTTTGCTTTCTTCACATTAGCTGAAGTATAAGCAACCGAGGCATTGTTTTCAAAGAACTTGAATCCCATTACACTGCGAACCTTACCGGTTGCAGGGTCAAAAAACACATTGTTCGATGCGAAAAATGCAGCTGTTTTGGTATCGAGAATCAAGTCGCCTGAGTGTTCAGCGCAAAGCACCATATAAACCTCATTAGGGTCAGCCAAATTCAATGCTTTTACTTTTTGCAGATAACTAACCAAATCTTCAAATGTCAAACGTTTACGACCTGTTCCATCGTTTGCACCCGATGTACGCATTACCGGCATTTTTACATTTGTGTCATCGCTTGGCGCAAGTTTCCAAATTGCATGATCGCGGAATCCCATTCTGAATCGTTCAGAATGTTTTGTTCTTACTGAGCTTCGTTTGTCAAATGACAATGCACGCATTTCAGCATCAGTAACCGGAGTTGGAGCTGTATCATACAGTTCCCAGGGTACGAATCCTTTAGTGCCTGTCATAGGTACATCTTCAAAATCTTCAGTATTGTTTACAAAAAACTGAACATTGTTTTCAAGTTTATTAAACTTCAAACCATCAGATGTTTTAGCACCTTCGTCAGGTTTTCCTAATGTTTTGATGAAAGCATCATCCATGTTCTGGAATTCATCCAGTAATTTTGGCGACACGTACTGGTTCAGCCAGTTGCCGTCCGTAAATGTTCCGGGCATAATTTTTTACCTCCTATTATTTTAAATTTTTACTTTTTTTGTATTCAGCGAACAAAGCGTCAAAAACCTCAGGTTTTGTTTCAGCTAATTCGGCCAACAACGCAGGATTTTCAGCCTCTAACTGTTCGTAAGTCTTACCGTTGTAAGTCTTAGTACCATTTTCACCGACAATCAAAATTTCAGCACTTAGCGGCGTTACCACATGTGAAGCTTCAAGAACTTTAATCGTGATGTCGTAGTTAGCCTCAAGCATATTCTGCCAGTTGGCGCGAGTATCCGCTGTAATGCGATGTTCCTTTTCGGCTTTATCAAGAGCTGCCTTGATTTTTTCCGCTTTTTCAGTTTTTTCCTTTTCAGCTGTAGCAGCTACAAGGGCATCATAATCCTTTGCCTTTTGCGCATTTTCCGCAATTTTGGCTGTAATGTCGGCTTCGGTTGCATTAGCAGCCAAACCGAGCGTGAGAGCAATGGCTTGTAAATTCATTTTATTTTCGTTATTTTGGTTTGAAATAATATCCTCATCAGAGAAATCAAGCGGTGAACCACTTGCTTTAATTTCTGCAGCTAAAGCTTTTGTAACTTTAACCGGTTCTTTTACAGATGTAACAAAACCCCATTCTTTAGCTTCCTGTGCAGTCATCCAAAAATCACCACCATCCCATTTAGTTTTAAATTCTGACTCAGGTTTTTTCAGCTTCAATTTGTAGGTATCATAATAAATTGTAGTCATATTCTTCAACAACTTCAAATAATTCTCAACTTCAGTCTCATTGCCACCAGTGTAACCACTTGGTTTGTGAACCATAAACTGACCATTTTTGGCCATCTCAAAAGTTTTAGCTTTTACGGCCAGATAAGTGCCGGCACTTGCAACTATTGCCCCACCTTCACCAGTATATTCTCCAAACAGTTCGTTAAGGATGTTGTATATCTCATTAGCCTGAAAGCAATCACCTCCATTAGTCATAAGGTACACATGGCAAGAAGTAGCCCCGGCATCCTTAATAGCTTGGCAACGTTCTCTAAAATCAATAGCATTATTCTGATTCCACTCCGAAATGTTTCCTATAATGTCAACACGTCCCTGAGTTCCTTCAGATTTAATATTAAAAAGTAATCCCTGCATAAGCTTTTAAAATTTGTTGTTTTGCGACCGAATTGGCAACAAATGTAAATCGTTATTTCAGTAGATAAAAATCATGTTTTCATACACTTACAAAATTTATAGTACAACTTAAAATTATTATAGTACAACATAAAATTTTTATAGCAGATAAAAACAGCTTTTGTTTTCACACGTAAATAAGTACAACTTTGCATAAAAATCAGGGCAAAAAATGAGAAAAAACAAGTCATTGAGAAAGAAACTTGATCGCAAACCAAAGCTTCCAGCTGAAGAATATCAGAAACTGAAATTTTCAGCTTACGAGTATGTTGTTGTACAAGGTAAAACACAAAAAGCGACAGCTGAACTATTAGGTATAACAGAACAAACCGTATCGGAATGGGCGCGTGAAAGTGGTTGGAAAGAACAACGAGAAGGCCGGCAACAATCAACCCGTACTGAAGCTGAAAACATCCGTCAAATAATACGTCTTAATTCCGAACGTCGACTCGAGATTGAAAACGAAATAGCTAAAGCCGTAAAGTTGTCAGATAAAAAATTAGAAGCTGAATTACGTGCTGAAGCTAATCGATTGTCTGATAATACAGCCAAATGGGCTAAGACATTGCGCGAAATGGAGAAAAACAACAAGTACTCACTTGGTGAACTCATAAACATGATGGACGATCTGTTTACCGACATGCGCCAGTCCGATCCTGAATTATTTGAAAAGACAATCAATTTTCAACAGTACTACATCCGTAAAAAGACTAACGAATTGGGATAATTAATATGGTTAATTGTCTTCACCAAAAGTAAGACTAAACAATATAATTTATATACAAATGAAGCCTGCAATTGGTAGAATCGTAACGTACACAACATCAGATTCAGACAAAAATCAAATGAAAGCAGCTGGTGCTATTTCAGGAGGATGTAATGTTCAGGATAAATTACCTGCAATTATTACTGCTGTTTGGTCAGAAACATGCGTAAATCTAAAGGTTATCTGCGATGGAAATCTTGAATTATGGAAAACATCATCTATTCAAGGAGATGAACCTTATTGCTGGAACTGGCCAGTAATTGAATAATTAAAATAATAATAGTCATTATTCAGTGACTATTATTATCATTTAAACGACATTTAAACGATGGCATCACAGAAAAAACAAGATAAAGATTTAGCACTTGAATACCTTGCAAGGCTCGAACTGGCAACTAAGGCTAATGACATTAATCCATTTGAAACAAAAGCGGAACAGGATGCACGTAAAAAACGCGCCAAAGAAGACGTTGTTTTTATGGTTGAAACTTATCTTCCACACTATGCAACAGCAAAATGTGCTGACTTTCATATAGAAGCTGCACATATAATTGCAAATGACCCAAAAATTAAATTTTTTGCTGAGTGGGGACGAGGTTTAGCAAAATCTGTATGGTGCAACGTAATAATTCCATTATGGCTTTGGATGCGTGAAGATGACGTATTTATGTGTATTAAATCAGACTCAAAAGAACGTGCCGAAGAACTTTTATTAGATATCCAAGCCGAACTTGAAGCAAATCCTTTACTTATACATGATTTTGGAAAACAAAAAGGTGATGGAAGTTGGGAAATTGGTAATTTCAAGACTATTGATAACCGTTTTATCGGTATGGCTTTCGGTATAAAACAAAAAGTCCGTGGACTTCGTGTAAAACATCGCCGTCCAAACCTATGGGTCATTGATGACTTGGAAACTCCAGACACAATTAGTAATCCAAAGCGCATGCGCAAACAAGCTGAACACATTGAACGCGACATTCTGCCAACGATGATAACAAAACGCAGGAGGTTGCTATATGCCAATAATAAATTTGCACGTGTAATGACACAAACCATACTTCAGGAAAAGCATCCACACCCAAAATGGTTTGTTCATCAAATAAAAGCTTACAATAAGGTTACATATGAGCCTGCATGGCCATCAATGTACACACCTGAGTACTACATGGAACAAGAAGAGGACATGGGAATACCAGGAGCTTATGCTGAATACCTTCACGAAACAAAATTAGAAGGTAAAAACTTTAACGAAGATGATATTCAATGGCTTGAAATTCCAAAGCTTAACGAGTTTGATATGATAATTGCACATTGGGATATCGCTTACACCGACAATGAATGGAGTGATTACAATGCCGTTCCTGTTTGGGGCGCAAAGGACAGAAAGTTCTACAAGATCGACAACTTTGTAAAACAAGCTAAAATGAAAAATCCGTGCGACTGGATGTGTAACTTCAAAAAGAGTTTACCCGAAAACACAAACATAATATTTCAATACGAGTCACAGTTCTGGAACGAAGAGGTAGACAGGAATATAACTGAAGCTGAGATAAGAAACGATGTTGATTTAAACATAATGAAAGTCGACCTTCCTGGCAATAAACTTGGACGTATGCTTAAAATGGTTCCTTATTTCCAAAACAACAGAATTGTTTACAATATAGCAATCAAAAACAACAACGACACGCAAGTAGGACTTATGCAACTATGCTCAGTAGAAGAAGGCAGTACCGAACACGACGACAGTCCTGATGCTGACTCAGCAGCAATTAAGTCATTAGAAAAATACGTTATGCCAACCAGAAAAAATTCAGAACGAGAATCATGGAAAACTGGCAAAATGGAGTCACCTTATAATGTTCCATAAATATGAAATACATTGATGAAAATGACCTGGCATCAGTTATCCAGGAACGCTTTTTAGACGAAAGTACGGCAAACATAGCAGGAAACAACGATATACTCGACGATATTGAAAGTAAAGCAATCGATTATTCAATTTCTTATATTTCAACTCGCTATAATACCGACTTAATTTTCAGCGATACAACTCCATTGCGTAACGGTGTACTACGTCAGATCATCGCTCAGATAGTTGTTTTTCGCTCGGTTCGTCGCAATCCGGCACGTAAAGTCCCTGATGATTATATGAACATGTTTAATGAAGCCACACGGCAGCTCGAACGCATACAATCAGGTGCTATGAAACTCGTTGGTATGCCTTTAATAACCGACGAATCGGGAAATAACACTCCACTGATGTGGGGAAACACAACAAACTCAAATTATTTTATTTAAACAGCATTTAAACAGTTATGAATCCATTTGAAAGAATATATAATTCAATTGAACAGGTTGTAATTAACCGTATTTCAAACACAAGGTTATTCGGTGAATATTATAAGCGAACCGACAAAGCATCTCCTATTGATTGGTCGAAGCAACCGCAAAACTATACTGCAAAAACAATAGAAGACTGGATGTCTGCAGTTTTAGCTGCAACAAATCCGGATGATCCGCGCCGGGGATTACTAATGCGTTTTTATAATTCGCTAAAATTAGATCTACATCTAATGTCATGCGTTGACAACCGTATACTTCCTATACAATGCGCACCTTTTAAGTTTGTTGATAAGTCAAATAATGAGAATACAGATGTTCACGAATTATTTGAAAGACCTTGGTATATTGACCTTGTAAAGCTTGTATGTATGCATACTTTTGAAGGTACAAAGATTATCGAAATGATAAAGCTAAACGACAAACTCGAACTTGCAGAAGTAAAGGAAATACCACAATCAAACTTCCTTGCTGAACGTGGCTTCATACTAAAAGAAGAATACGACACAAAAGGTGTTGAATATAAAACAGGTGTATACGCCAATTATTATGTACAGATAGGTAACGATTATACACTTGGACTATTCAACGAAATAGCCATGATTGTTCTTGCAAAAAAATTAGGGTTAGGATCGTGGATGAGCTACATTGCTAAATACGGTGTACCTCCTTTGTTCATTATTACCGACCGTATGGATGACACTCGTTTGAAAGAACTTCATAACATGGCTATGAGTTTCCGCTCAAATCATTTTGTCATTCTCAATGGTAATGAAAAAGTAGAGTTACCAAAGGACAGCAATACAGACGGATATCAATCATTTATGAATCTTAATAATTTTGGTGATTCTCAACTATCAAAAAGAATACTTGGAGGTACAGGTATTACCGATGAGAAAAGTTTTGTAGGTTCAGCTGAATTACATGAGCGTATGTTGAAATATCGCATACAGGTTGATAAATTGATATTTAAGTTCTATATGAACGAAGAAATTATTCCGCGTTTGGTTAAATTGAGTTCTATATATGCACCATTAGCTAATTTAAAATTTGACTGGGACGAAACTGAAACACTAACATTAGCACAAAAAATACAAGCAGTTAAAGACTTAGCTCCATACTTTAATTTTGACCCAGAGAAACTTGCACTACTAACAGGCTTGCCAATAACAACTGTAAAAGAAATAACAAGTGCACAAAAAGTAGAGGAGACTCAAAAAAAAAAGCCTAATGCGTCCGTAAAGGGCGCACGAAGTTACAGTTTAGCACCATTTGCTAAGTCTAATCACTACGTATTTGCTGCCACATGGGATGCTGCAATTAGCCGGTTGGCCGATCAGATTTGGAACGGTGAAGTGACGCCTTCAGATTTAGATCGCGACTTAGTTCTCAAAAACTATTCAGCTTTATCAAAAGCATCACAAGCTGCATGGGGTGAAGACTATTATACTGACGTCATTACACGGCAGTTCCGCGAGAACTTACTAAAGTTTTCAGGCGCAAAGGCCAATAACCTAATGCAGGATTTAAACGCACTTAAACGATCTGTAACAAATAAAGATGCTTTCATTGCAGAAGCAAAAAAAATGGTTAGTCTGCACAATGAAACATGGCTAAATACAGAATCAAAATTTACAGCTAATAAAACCAGTACTGCAAAAGATTTTCAGCAGTTTGTAAATGATATCGACATTTATCCTAATTTAAAAGTTCGTACAATGCAGGATGATAATGTTCGCGATTCTCATGCAGCTAATGAAGGTGTTGTTATGCCTGTAAACGAATGTAAAAATACTCCTCCTTTCGACCCAGGATGCCGGTGTTGGTTGGAACAAACAACTGATCCGGTAACAAAACGAGGACTTACAAACATAAATCCTAAATGGGCTACAAACCCAATTCAAACAGGTATGTTATTTTCAGATCAACATAGTTATTTCGAAGCAATACCGTTAAAATCGGCATTAAAAGTAAAAGCCAATACTGAGTTAATGAAACAATACATACCATACAATAGAACAATCAAAACTATTGGAAATAATACAGTATATGTGAATGATTTTGCTGATTTATCAGATATGGATGAAAATATTGACGCTGCAAAAAAAGTAGCTGATGAATTAAATAAAGATATTTATATTCGTCATCATATCGAAGGTGGTATTGTAAAAGGTAACAAAAACCCTGAATTTGGCATAGGAAATCCAAATACACTGGGTGATCTTAAAACATACCAGGGCGAAAGCAAATTAGACAACTTCCTTCAGAACAACATTAAAAAAGCCAATAACCAGGGTGCAAAATATGTGGTTTTAGACTTATCAAAAGCCTTTTTTAATCGTTCAGAAATCCAAAACAGGTTATTTGGTTCATTAAAAGATAGCCGAAATAGCAGCATTGATCGTGTTATAATCATTCAAAATGATAATGTATCGCAAATTACACGTAAGCAAATTGATAAAAAAGACTTCAAATCGCTTACCAAACTAACAGAAAAAGCCCCGAATAAATAAATTTATCCAGGGCTTTCGAGATACGCAGTCCCGAAGGGCTTTATATCATCGGCAAATATACAAACTATTTTATGAATAACAATAATACAGTGCCCGATTTTTTATTAATGGCCAAAGACTTAACGGCCAATGCACAACGCTATGCCGGTTCTGAGTCTGTAAAGTTTTTTAAAGAGTCATTTGTAAAGGAAGGTTTCACTGATGCTTCGTTTAAGGCATGGCCAAAAACAAGCAATCCAATGGCCGGTAAGCGCACTTTATACGGTAAAGGAATATTAATGCAGTCAGTGCGTAAAACTGTACAAAACAAACAGCGTATTGAAGTTGAATCAGATACCGACTATTCAGAAATTCAGAATAACGGTGGAACTATTACAGTAACAGCCCAAATGAAACGTTTCTTTTGGGCTAAGTACTACGAGTTATCCGGCAAAGTAAAGCAAACGTCAACAGGTAGAGTATCACATTCCAAATCAAACGTAAAAACCAGTGCAAAAGCAGAATTCTGCAAGCGCATGGCATTAATGAAAGTAGGTACTAAAATAAAGATACCACAACGTCAGTTTATGGGTAATTCTCAAACAATGATGAACCAGTTCGATGCCTTCTGGCGCGGGCAGGTTGATGTAGTATTTAAACAGCATTTAAACAAAAAATAAATTTAATCATTATGCAGTACTGGACAGATTTATATTTAGAGTTGGCAAACAAAATAAAAGACAACATAGAACAAATTGAATGGGTTGATCTATGGCATGAACAAGTCGGTTATCTTACCGAAGAACTACCTTTTCCGACACCTGCTGTATTTATCTCTTTCATTCTATTAAATGCAGATGATAAAGGCCTGAAAGGACAATTGTGTAATACACAAATAGACTTCTATCTGTTTTTCGAAACTTTTAGCGATACTTATTTAGGTTCAGTTAACCAGGACTCAGCAACTGGATTTCTAAACAAACTTACAGAACTTCACAAATTATTCCATGCTACATCAGGAATCAACTACTCTGAGATGCGCCGCGTAGGTATGAATCGCGAAGACAGTGGTGGTGCTGGTAATCTATACAAAATATCTTTCCAATGCGTAGTTGATGATATGTCTACGATGCCTGATATTACAGAAGAAGAAGTAAACGATATTAATATTAGCAGAGAAAATACACCATATAATATTTAAATATTTCACTTTGAATCATTAAGGAGACTATCATAATATCTGTAATTCTCCTTATTATAAAATATGCGTGAATAAATATAGTTTTTATCGAGATAAAAATGATTTTCTGACAGTTCTTTTAGAACGTCATCCATCCTTTTACGCTTCACATCATAGAGTTCATGAAACTTATCAACGATAGCTTTATCCCTTTTATGTATTAATTCTTTGTCTCTCATATTATAGTTACAAATTAACAAACAAATATTGAGTCAAAAAACACCATTTACATACAAATACTGTAACCTATTTTGTAACCTATTTTGTAACCTATCGACATTTTTAAGCAATTACTACATAAAAAAAGGCTATCATTTTTAATTTTGATAACCTTGTAAGTATTATTATATATGTATTACATAACTAAACTGTTACATTCTTGTTTTTTTATTTAATCAACGCTATAATAATTAAGAATGAATTAAATATATATTAAGTTAAGATCACGATTCGATACGTTACATTTTCGCACGAAATACAGTATATTCTTTTTGTTTTCAATTAGTTACATTCAAACAGCGCGTTTTTGTTTTGTCCACGATTCGTATTGCCCCCTTCAGGAGGTTTTTGTGGCAATCAAGTTATAAATCAAGTTGGGGTAGGTGGATTGTGCAGACCCATCTCACTAAAGTTGATGGTTACAATCAAGTTGGAAATCAAGTTGTAGCTAATGAGGTTATGTGCATATCACTGAAGTCTG
>JAYFPP010000228.1:0-14338 GCA_034927635.1 Paludibacter sp. | reverse complement strand
TATTGGTTCAGAAAAAATAATGGATCAGCTTTTTTACACTATACTTGCTTTGCTGGCTGCCAGTATTGGTAGTGTGGCATTAAGCGGCAGTTTGTTGTTACTGACAAATAAATGGCTGGAAAAAATTTCCGGCTATTTATTATATCTGGCAGGTGGTACGCTTTTGGGTGCTGCCTTGCTTGGTCTGATCCCTGAGGCGGTGGAGTCGATGCATCTGGAAGATGTGTTAATTTGGGTACTAATCGGGATATTGTTTTTCTTTTTGCTGGAGAAATTTATTCTTTGGCGTATGTGTCATGACGAAAACTGTGAACGCCAGGTACATGCAGCCGGTCCTATGATCATTATTGGTGATGCGGTGCATAACGCCATTGATGGGGTGGTGATTGCGGCTTCTTTTCTGACTTCAACTGAGTTAGGAATCTTTGTCACAATTTCGGTAGTTCTGCACGAAATACCCCAGGAGTTGGGCGATTTTGGTATTCTTATCAAAAGTGGCTATTCCAGAAAAAAAGCTTTATTATACAACTTACTTTCCGGTAGTAGTTCCTTAGTTGCAGGTATTGCAGCTTATTTTCTGCTGGATCTGGTGCAGGGTTTTATTCCCTATGCGCTGGCAATTGCTGCAGCAAGTTTCTTATATGTTTCGTTGGCGGATTTAATTCCTGAAATGCATAAAGAGACAAAACCCAAAGAATCAATAATTCAGTTCCTCCTTATTTTGTTGGGTGTAGCAATCATTTTTCTTTCTGTTGCACAGCACGCACATTAATTTATTGAACAATATTCTGACTGACGCGTTTTAAGAGAAATACTGGAAACACAGAATAGTTGAGAGTTGAGAGTTGAGAATTGAGAGTTGAGAATGCTTGTAGTTGATACAAATCAATTTAATCAGAATCACTTTCAACTCTCAACTCTCAACTATTCTGTGCGACTAATTAATAATCAATATAAAACTCTATTGTTATGTCAGATAAACATATTATTACCACAAGTTGGAAAGGCGGAATGGCCTTTGAAGCAGATGTAAACGGTCATTCTGTAAAAATGGATGCTCTGCCTGAATTTGGAGGAGTAAACAGCGGTCCGAGTCCTAAAAAGCTTATGCTGGTCGCTCTCAGTGGTTGTACGGGAATGGATGTAGTTTCAATCCTGAAAAAAATGCATGTAGATATTGATAAACTTGAAATTGAAGTGCAGGGTGATGTTACCGACGAACATCCCAAACGATATCATAAGATGCATGTTATCTATTATATACATGGAAAAGGCCTCCCCCTTGATAAACTGGAGAAGGCCGTAAAAATGTCGGAAGATACCTATTGTGGCGTACGTGCTGCCTATGCAAAAGGTATGGAACTTACCTCAGAAATAAGAATTATCGAAAGCTGATCAGATCATTTTTTCTATATTCCATACAAAAGCCCTCAGCCCCATCAATTCTGATGTGGCATCGAGGGCTTTTAAATCCTCAAGTAAATTATCAACTTTCTCATCTTCCACAATGGTCATAATAGATGAATTGAGTGATGGCCATGCGTGTGAACCTAAATGAGGCTCGCCTGTTTTGGATCCTCTTCCCTGAACCTGTTCCCATCCTGTGAATCCCCTTACGTTATTCCCCCGGAGAATCGAAAGAACCTGTTCGAAGTATGCCTGATCGAATGCTATAAATATTGATTTCATGTGCGTTGTTTTTTAAGTGTAGCTGTTTAATTGTCTGGTCGTGTAAACGTGTAGATGTGTAGTCGTGTAACTGTGTTGATATCGACAGTTACACAACTACACGACTACACATTTACACCTTTAAAAGTTTCTTACGCCATTTCCTTCTGAACTTCTTCACTCCTCTTCCTGCAAAAACAGCATAGGCAGTTGGTACAATGATCAGGGTGAAAATGGTTGAGATTGTCAATCCTCCAATAACGGTTATTGCCATAGGTTTCCACATCTCAGCTCCTGCAGAATTGGATAGTGCCATTGGTAACATACCGAGGATGGTGGTAAGAGTAGTCATCAATACAGGTCTTAAACGTGACCGTCCACCTTTTACTACTGCCTGAATAATCCCCATGTTTCGACCACGGTTCAGGTTGATGTAGTCGACAAGTACAATACCGTTTTTAACCACAATACCAACCAGCATGATAATTCCCACGAAGGACATCATATTCAGGGTACTGCCTGTGAGTACAAATGCCAGAATTACTCCTGAAATGGCAAATGGAACAGCAAGCATGTTGATGAATGGATAGGTGAGTGATTCAAATTGTGCTGCCATAACAATAAATACCAATAACACAATCAGCAATAATAATGTACCAAGATCAGAAAATGAATCCTGTTGGTCAACATAGGTTCCACCTATGACAGTGTAAATGTTTGAAGGAATTTCCATGCCATCAATCTGTTCGTTGATTCCTGCCACAGCTTTGTCAATTGTTGTCCCCGATACTGTCGACGAAACGGTGACGATACGTTGACGGTTTTTACGCTCAATGGTTGGGGGTGAGAATTCCTCTACAACTTTTCCAACATCTTTCAATCTTATAGCTTGTCCCTGACTGTTATATATCAGAATGTTCTCAAGGGCTTCAACTGATTGCCTGTATTCCGGAGCATATGCAACCCGGATGTTATATTCTTCTCCATCTTCACGAAACAAAGAAGCTGTAAGACCATTGATCCTGTTTCTTAAGAAATTTGATGCAGTACTCATGTTTAAACCATTCATTGCCAGTTTCTCGCGATCGAACTGAATCCTGTATTCAGGAATGTAATCACCGCGGCTAATGCTGATGTTTACCAGTCCGGGAACCTTAGATATTTTTTCTTTTAATTCGGCCGCAATCCTGTCGGTTTCTCTGAAGTCATAGCCATACACCTCAATATCGAGTGTTGACTGACCTCCCATCATGCCCATTCCACCACCGGCTAAAACCGTTGATTTTTTTATTTCGGGTGTGTTTTCAAGGTCATTACGCATGCTGTCGCACACTTCAAACATTGTTCTGTTACGTTTGTCCAGATCTAACATTCTTATGTTAAAAGAAATGATGTTGGATCCGTTGTTCTGTAAAGAACCCCAGACATTCGAACTGCTTGCCTGTCCAACAGAATAGTTGATCATATCCAGTTCAGGATATTTTTTCTTCCATAAATTGTAAAGTTCTACAGCGGTGGATTTACTGATTTCCGAACGTGTGCCAACAGGTAATTCAACGGTTACAGCTATTCGGCTGTTGTCCTGTGCCGGAATAAATTCAGTGCCGATAAAACCGGCAGGAAGTAAACTTAATATAAAAAATCCCAATACTCCCCATATGACGGTTCTTCTGTGACGTACAGCCCAGTTAACTAATTGGGCATATTTATCATCCAACTTGTTCAGTGCTTTTTCAATCGGCCCAAAAACAATCATGTAAAACTTACTTTTCTTAGGGTTCAAGCGCAACATTTGCGCTGAAAGCATCGGGGTTAGTGTTAATGCAGTAATCGTAGATACAATCATGATAATTGTTACCATCCATCCTAATTGTTCAAACATAACTCCGGCTGCTCCACCGATCATTGTTAAGGGGAAGAATACTGCCAATAAAGTTAATGTAGAAGCGATTACGGCTACAGCAACCTCATTGGTGGCGTGTATTGCGGCACTTTTAGGCCGGCTACCTCTTTCGATATGCTTAGTGATGTTTTCCAATACCACAATCGCATCGTCCACCACCATCCCTATGGCTACCGACAACGAACTTAACGAAATGATATTTAACGAACCTCCTGTGAATCCCAGATAAATAAATGCCGCTATCAGTGAAATAGGAATCGTTATGATAATAATGATGGTGGCTCTCCAGCGACCCAGAAATGCCAGCACTACTAACATTACAAACAAAAAGGCATACATTACCGTTTCCACCAGACCAGATATGGTTTGTCTGATATTATCAGATGTGTCCATAATAGGTTCAATATGTATGTCGGAAGGTAAATTCTTTTGTATTTCCGGTAACAGTTTTTGTACTTCTTCTGCAATTTTAACCGTATTGGAGCCTGACTGCTTTTGAACAACTATTGTGGCACCCTGAACAGCATTTGTGTATACTTCCTGGGTCCGTTCTTCCAAATCGTCCTTAACAGTGGCAACGTCTGATAAATAGACGTTCTTCCCACCACTTGAACCAACAATTAATTTGTTTAATTCTGATGGTGTGATAAACTCTCCCTGCACCCTTAATGAATAGGTCTCGGATCCAATGTCCATGGTTCCTGCAGGCGTGTTCAGGTTCTCCATACGAATGGTTTGCGCCAGCCCTTCAATAGTGAGGTGATAAGCTTCCAGCTTAGAGGGATCAACAAATACCTGAATTTCTCTCTCAGGTGCACCTGAAATAGATACAGAACCAACACCGGGAATACGTGCCAAAGGGTTGGCTACATTTTCATCCAGAATTTTATATAATGCAGGCAAACTCTGATCAGCAGTTGCTGATATCATAATTACCGGAATCATATCTGTACTGAACTTGAAAATGATTGGTTCAGTCGATCCTTCCGGCAGGTAGGATTTGACCATGTCCAATTTAGAACGCACATCATCGGTTACAGCATTGATGTCTAAGCCATAATCAAATTCCAGTGTTATAATTGAACGGTTTTCTCTTGAGGAAGAGGTTAGCTTTTTTAAATTAGCCACTGTGTTCAGCGAGTTTTCCAGTGGACGGGTGACATTGGTTTCGATGTCACTGGCACTGGCTCCCTGATAGGTGGTCATCACCATAATGGTGTTGGTCTCAATATTCGGCAATAAGTCGATTGGAAGTTTATTGAGAGAAAAGAGTCCCAGAATCACAACTGCAACGAATATCAGCGCAGTCATGACCGGTTTTTTTACGGAACTTTCGTATATACTCATCTTTAATTTTTTTTATAAATTATTTAATAACCTGCACAGCCATTCCGTCATGCAGTTTCGACTGACCTGAAACAACCACCTGAGCACCGCTGTTTACTCCTGATATCAGCTCGTATTCAGCACCTATGCGTCTGCCAAGTTCTACCTGTTGATTGCTCACTTTTCCGTTGTCATACAGATATACGAAACGGGCACCTGATCCGGCTTGTTTGATAATTGCCTGATCGGGGATTACAACGCGGTTAAGTTTGCCGAAGTTGATGTTTACTCTTGCAAACATGCCGGGACGAACTTTATTGCGGGGATTGTTCAAACTAATCTCAATTGGGAAAGTGCGTGTTCTTTCATCAACAGTAGGGTATACCAGACTGACTTTTCCTGAAAAAGTCTCTCCTTCATATACATCTAACTTTATATCTACCGGCATCCCTGCTTTTACTTTACTGAAAAAAGTCTCCGATACATTGATTTTTAATTGTACAGGGTTGATCTGCATTACAGTAAGTATTGGTTGCTGGCCGTTGTACATGTCGCCGTTGTCGTAGTTACGGGCAGCTATTATGCCACTGATGGGACTAACCAGCATGGTGTTTTCCTGAAGATTCTTCAGATTTGTTTCGGCAATGTTCAATTGTAGTTTGGCATTGTCTAATTCCTGTTGCGAGGCACCGCCTACAGCAAAGAGTTCCGATACTCGATTATAGATACGTTTGTAATTCTGAATCTGTGTCTCTGAATTTACTAAATTTGCGGCATCCATTTGTGCCAGTTTCTGCCCTTTTACTACCTGATCGCCAACTTCAACAAAAATGGTACGGATACGACCCGGAGTGGTAGGGTTGATATTGTTTTTTACTACCGGTTCGACCGTCGCTGTAAATTCATGGCTTTGATCTACATCGCGCGATGTTACCTGCAGTAATTTTACTTTGGGTTGCTGTGCTTCCTCCTTAACTGTGGTAGCTGTGTTGTCTTTGTTTCCGCAGGCAGTTAAGCCTAAAACGAATAAGGAAAAAATGATTTTGTAAGTTGTTTTCATTAGTTATATCTTTTTTAACCGTTAAATGTCTGATTATGTTAATTGATAATTAAATTCTAATTTACTGTTCCACCAAGTATCTTCTCCAGATCTGCCTTTGCCGACATGAAATCATAGATGGATTGATTATAGGATAAACCTGCCTGTACATATCCGAGTTCTGCATTGGTAATATCCAGATAGGTGCCTACCCCCACGTCGTACATCTTTTGTGAAATAGTAAGTGCTTTTTCAGCTTGTGATAAAGCTTTCTTACCTGATTCCATCTTTTCAATAGCCTTGATCATATTGTCGGTATAAGTGATGGCCTGTAATTCAATCGAACGTTTCAGATTCTCGCGTTGATCCTCCAGAGCTTTCATTTGTACCTGTAATTGTTTAGATTTGTAATGTTTTGATCCCCCCTGAAAAATTGGAATTGACAGTGTTAATCCGGCACTGGAGGTAGGAAACCAGTAATAATCCTTTATCGCCACATCATCATTAGGCATGGACATGTATTGATAATTGAAACTGGCTGACAGGCTTGGTAACCAGGTTGTTTTCTGTATTTCCAATGATTGCTTCAATTGTTTGGCTTTTATGTCAAACTGATTCAGATCAGCATTCTTGTCTAATTCTTTCGAGGAAAGATGCATGGTTTCCTCAAAAACAATGGATTCGTAATCTGCCAGTTTTCCAACAGGTTGAATTGCAGTTTGCATGTTAATCCCCATAAGCATCTTTAATTGCAGTTTGCTCATATTTACAGCACTTTCCGAAGAAAGTAAATTTGTCATGGCATTTCTCAACTGTACATCTGCTCTGATCCATTCAAACTCGGAAACTGCTCCCTGCTGATATTTGTTGTTGATAATTTTTGCGTTCTCAGCACTGCTTTGATAGGTTCGTTCAAATACCTTGTATGAATCCTGTGTGAGTAAAACGGCATAAAAAGCCTTTGTTATTGAGTTTATCAATGAAATTTTCGATGACCGGGCAGCTTCAAGAGCAAGTGAGGCATCTATCTCGTTCATCTTCAAACTTGCCCATAGGGTAGGAGATACAATAGGCATTGCAGCCGACAGTACTCCGGCAAAAGAATTGTCGGTGCCAATTTCTATGCTCTGATTCATGAAAAATAATTGTTGTTTTTCAATACTTCTTGAATAAGATGCGGATGCATTAATGGAAGGGAATAGTGCCGCTCTCTTCTCTTTGTTGGCATAATCTGTTCTTTCAATCTCTTTTTCAGCGATTTTTATTGTCGGACTTTCGTCTAAAGCAATTTCTATACACTGTTGCAGCGACAGGGAAAGTGTGTCCTGCGCTGAAGTAAAGCCTGTAAACATGAGGGAGATTAATACTGCCCAAATACTTTTATTTTTAATAAAATTTGTCATATAAATATATTCTTTCAATTGTTATTGTTTGTTTTTTTCAGTAAGATGTTCTTCAACATATTTTAATCCTTTATCATTTACAATCAGGTGGATGATCATGTCAATGAAAAAATCGGTCAATCGCTTTTGTGAAAATTTCTTTTGTGATTGCATCATCGTCTCAAAAGTAGTTTTTATTTGAATGGAATGAAAATAGGAAACTAATTCAACATCCAGATTGTCACGATAGTAGCCTTCTTTTATCCCTTGTAAAATATTGTCCTCAAAAGCACATTTTATTTGTTCCTTCTTGTTTTCGTCATACTTATTGTATAATGCAGGGTAATATTTTTTTAAGTCATGCCATAACATGAAAGGAGCACATTCTGCTGATTTCTTGATTTCCTTTATCATGTAGATAAACACTTCTATGGCATTTTTATCTTTTATGCTTTTGTGTACCTTTTCCATATGTGTTTGCTGTCCATAAGCAATTACGGCATCAACTAAATCTTCCTTTTTATTAAAATACTGATAAAAAGTTTTTTTTGATATCCTTAATTCGGAGCAAACATCATCAATAGAAACATTTCTGATGCCCTTTTGGTTGAATTGCAGGGTAGCAGCCTGAATGATATTTTGCTTAATATTTTCCATAATGGGCACAAATGTACGCGAATATATTTAATTAAAAATATTAAAAAATATTAATATGATTTATGTAATTGAAATACAGCGATATAGTATTTTAAATATAGAAACTATAATAATTTAAGAGTTTCCTTGTGCTATGTTTTCCGGGATTATCACGTCTGATATCTCTGTTTCCATTTTCTGTGTAAATTACGATGCAAAAATAATTCGATACTGATAATTTAACTAATGATTATCTTTAAATGCGTGTGAAAATCCGATGAATGGTTGTTTTTAGGGGATGAATGGAATAATCAGGGAAAAAATGAATATTAATCAGCAGATAAATATTAACTTTGTTGATGTAAAATTGTTATCAATATATGTCTTGTTTAGAATTTTGAATCAACATTGATAAATATGTCATTAACAAAGGATTTTATTAGTGAAAATAAAGATAGAATAATTGAGGAATTATTCAGTTTGCTACGTATACCAAGCGTCAGTGCTCATAAACATGCTGAAGAAGCTATTTATTTGTGTGCTGCTCAGTGGGTGGAACTCTTGTTAAAATCAGGAATGGATAATGCCCGGATAATTTCAACGAGTGGTAATCCTGTGGTATTTGCTGAGAAAGTAATAAATCCGGCAAAACCGACGGTACTTGTTTACGGTCATTATGATGTGATGCCTGCCGAGCCGTTGAATTTGTGGGATTCTCCTCCTTTTGAGCCGGAAATAAGGGATGGTAAGATATACGGAAGAGGTGCTGATGACGATAAAGGTCAGTCGTTTATGCATGCCAAAGCTCTGGAGTATTTAATAAAAACTGATCATCTGAATTGCAATGTGAAATTTCTTATTGAAGGTGAGGAAGAAATCGGCTCGCCGGCGTTAGAAGCATTTTGCAGAGAAAATAAAGATTTGCTCAGGTGTGATACGATTCTGGTTTCTGATACCAGCATGTTGTCGGCTGATACACCCAGTATTACCACCGGTTTGCGTGGACTGGCCTACTGGCAACTCGAGATTACCGGAGCAAACAGGGACCTGCATTCGGGTATATTTGGCGGTGCGGTAGCTAACCCCATCAACGAAATGTGTAAATTATTAGCATCACTTACTGATGATGATGGAAAGATTACTGTTCCATATTTTTATGATAAAGTGGAAGATGTTTCAGAAGAAGAAAAAATGCTTATTAAACAGATACCGTTCAATGAAGAGTTATATAAGAAGAATCTTGGTGTAACTTCATTATATGGTGAGAAAGGCTATTCAACACTGGAACGAACTGGTGTCAGACCAACGCTCGATATTTGCGGTATCTGGGGCGGCTATACCGGTGAAGGCTCGAAGACGGTGTTGCCTTCAAAGGCTTATGCTAAACTCTCGGCACGACTGGTACCGAATCAGGAATATCAAGAAATACTGGAGTTGGTGACGGCTCATCTTTATTCAATTGCTCCAAAGCACATCGACCTGAAGGTAACTTCCCTGCATGGAGCTGAGAGTTATGTTTGTCCCATTGATACTCCTGCATATCGTGCTGCAGAAAAGGCTTATCATACTATTTTCGGGGTTCGTCCCCTGCCTGTCAGAAGGGGAGGGAGCATCGGTGTAATACCTGTTTTCGAGAAAGTTTTGAAGGTTAAGCCAATTTTGATGGGTTTCGGTCTGGAATCGGATGCTATTCATTCTCCTAACGAAAATTTTCCTCTCGGGATGTTTACAAAAGGAATTGAGACAATTGTTGAGTTTTACAAAAACTATGGTAAAAAAATGTAACTACTTTAGTGATGAAAGTTAAATAATTAGCCAATATTTAATCAACTATAATTCTTAATAATTTGAATATTAAAATTTTAATTTCTGTGTGTGTTTTTTTGATTAAAAAATCATTAAAAAATTTGGTTGATTAAAAATAATGTATTACGTTTATAGCACATATAAAAACACATTTATACTAACAACTCTAATACTTAGTATCATGACAAAAACTATAACATTCAACGAACTGCGAAAAATCAAGGATGCACTCCCAAGTGGCAGTATGACCAAGATCGCTGAAGAACTTGGTCTGGAAAAAGAATCGGTAAAAAATTATTTCGGTGGACATAATTATAAAGATGGTAAAAGTGTTGGCGTTCACATTGAACCGGGTCCTGATGGTGGATTGGTGATGCTGGATGATACAAAAATTCTGGATATTGCATTAAGAATTCTTGATGAACAAGGTTCTTGAATTAATAAATAAAAAATATAACAGAGCAGTGAAAAGTAATTAATCACTGCTTTTTTTGTTAATAAAGGAGGCCTGAGGTCTGCCAAAAGTGTAATTTAATCATATTATTATGGTTGATGTAGAATTATTGAACTTTTCAGTATCATCAAACATAAAATACTAAGTTACTAATATGGTTAATTAATAAATTGAGATTACAAGACAGTTTTCATATGAAAATACCGCCATTATTTGCAGAACGCACTGAAAGTTTATTGGGTGTTGAATATCAGTTGTTTGTAAAAGCTCTCGAATCGGCACCTCCCGTAAGTGTCAGGGTAAATAATAAATTGAGGGACTTTTTGCCTTCTGAAAAAAAAGTTCCGTGGTGTAGTAATGGGTATTATCTCGAAGAGCGACCTCTGTTCACTGCTGATCCTTTATTTCATGCAGGGGTTTATTATGTTCAGGAAGCAAGTTCCATGTTTCTTGAACAGGTTATACAGCAATTTTTACTTAATGCTGATACAGTACTTGATTTATGTGCGGCCCCTGGTGGAAAAACAACTTTGTTAACTCAGCAACTACCCGAAGATACTCTGCTGATAAGTAATGAAATCAATCGTTCCAGAGCAATGATTCTGGCTGAAAATGTAATCAAATGGGGAAATCCGAACGTAATCGTAACTAATGAAACTCCGGCGTCATTTAAAAAGTTACCGGGCTTTTTCGATGCTATAATCATTGATGCTCCTTGTTCGGGTGAGGGAATGTTTCGCAAAGATCCCGGAGCTATAGATGAGTGGAGTCAGCAAAATGTACAAAACTGTGTAATTCGTCAAAAAAACATTCTGGAAGATATTTGGGACAGCCTTAAACCTGAAGGGATTTTAGTGTACAGTACCTGTACTTATAACCGGGAGGAAAACGAAGAAAATATGCAATGGGCTTGTGAGTATCTGGGCGCTGAACTTCTTCGGCCTGCAATCGATGCTTTTGAAGGAATTGTGCCGTCTGATTACGGCTTACGTTTTTATCCACACCGAATTGAAGGGGAAGGTTTCTTTATATCTGTATTAAAGAAAACAGACAAGGATACTCCGCAGATAAGAATAAAAGAAGACAGGAAGCCCCAAAAAGCAGTTAAAAATATTGATGTAAGTGCAAAATTGTTACAGCCTGAAGCTTATGATATATTTGAAACTGATCTGCAACTGGTTGCTCATGCAAAGAAGCATATTACAAAATCTATCTATATTGGAAAAGAATTAAATTGTCTGGTAAACGGAGTCGTTCTTTTTGATGTTAAAGGCAAAGACTTTATTCCAAATCCGCAGTTGGCCTTATCAAAAATAATAAACCGATCGGCATTCGATCAGGTGGACGTTGACTTGCCAACCGCAATATCGTTTTTAAGAAAAGAAAATATATTTCTGCCCGGGGCTCCTAAAGGATACCTGCTGATAACATACAGACAACAAGCGCTGGGTTGGGTTAAGAATTTGGGCAACAGATGCAATAATTTATATCCGCAACATTGGCGCATTCGAATGCATCTATAGATGAAAAAGTTTCTTTAACTTTGTAGTCTGGTAACACCATGCTATCTGGAACATTATTTAAATATACCAATATCCATTTGTGATGATATTCTTAAATAAAAATATATTGCCGGTTTTAATAGGTGTATTGCTTGCTTCCTGTTCGGAGATGCTGTATACTAATATTGAAGTACTCCGTCCGGCAAAGGTTACTTTTCCTGCTGAAATCGACCGTCTTTTAATTGTCAATAATTCAGTACCTCAGGCAAATGACTACGGTCATGTAACTGAGTTGTTCAATGAAAGACAACGTAAGGTAAGTGTTGATACTGATAGTTTACCGGTATATACGATGGCTGCTTTTGCTGAATCAGTAGAAGAAAAGGAATTCTTTACTTATGTAAATGTTCAGTATGAAAGTTTGAAAAATACGGGTGATTATTTGTCGACAACCTCTCCATCTGAAACACAAATTGCAGAGCTGGCAAGGAAAAATCAGGTTAATACCGTAATTTCTCTTGATAGAATATTGGTTAATGACAATGTTGCAGAATTATTTAATCAGGAGGAAAATACCTTTCTGGCTTATATGGAAGCCCGGTTTGAAAAGCACTGGACTGTATTCTTCCCTGAGATGCATCAAAAATTCAATCTGATTACAAAAGATACTGTATATTGGGAATCCGAATCGTATTACCGTCAACGGGCTCTCAATGGTTTGCCGGTAAGGAGGGATGCATTGATTGATGGGGCATTAATTACAGGAGCCAAAGATGTCGATAAATTCATTCCTTATTGGGAAAAGGTTGACCGATATTTCTTTAATTTTAATAAAAAATCGTTTAAGCCGGGTATGGACGCTGTCTATAAGAAGGATTGGGAGGGTGCGATTGCCTGCTGGGAAGATCTTCTTTCTAAAAGTCAAAGTGAAACGTTTAAGGCTAAAATTGCCCATAATCTTGCAGTAGTATATGAGATAAAAGAAGATATTGGAAAGGCATATGATTATTCAAATAAGGCACTTGAATTTTTTACTAATTCAGTAATTGTTGAATATCAGAGTTTTATGTATGTTGCTGAACAAAATAACTCCCTTAAGAGCCGCCTTGCAGAGCAGAAGTTACTGAACAGGCAACTGGGAGAATAAAATTATTAATAATAAAGAACTTTACTGAAAATGTTACAGACTTCCGACTATTTAGTGTTAAAACAGAAGGGTATTTCCGAATCACAGGTAATGGATCAGTTGCAGGTTTTTGCAAAGGGATTCCCGATGTTGAAAATTATTGCTCCTGCAACGCCTTCTCTGGGTATATTACAATGCCCTTCTGAGGAAATACCGGCTTTTCTCAATTATTGGGATGCATATCTGAAGAATAACAAAACCATATTAAAATTTGTTCCTGCGTCTGGTGCGGCAAGTCGCATGTTTAAAGATTTGTTCGAATTTCTTGATGGAGAGGCGGATGTGCCGGTAAAAAAGGCAGAAATTGAATTTTTTGAGAAACTGAATGATTTTGCTTTTTACAACGCATTGAACAAGGTGTGTTTGGATCAGACATCCAAAGAAATTCCTTTGTTGCTGAAAGAACAAAAATTCAAGGTGATTGTTGATTTGCTCCTGAATAATAAGGGGTTGAATTACGGTGCTCTTCCAAAAGGGCTGTTGCTGTTTCATTCCTATGAAAATGAAAAAAGGACGCCGGTACAGGAGCATTTGGCTGAAGGAGCACTTTACGCACAGAACAATCAAAAAGTGGTAAATATCCATTTCACTGTTTCTGCTGAGCACAAATCGTTGTTTGAGAAACATGTCGGGCAGATTATTTCTGACTACACAGCAAAATTTGATACAACATTTAAAATTGGTTTTTCTGAACAAAAACCTTCAACTGATACTATCGCTGCGGATGATAATAATGAGCCTTTCCGTGATAAGGGAGAATTATTGTTCCGTCCGGGTGGTCATGGAGCATTAATTGAGAATCTGAATGATCTGGATGCTGATATTATTTTTATTAAGAATATTGATAATGTGGTTCCTGATAGCCTAAAAAACGACACTGTTCTGTATAAAAAAATGATTGCTGGTTTGTTGGTCAGTTTGCAGCAAAAAGCTTTCGACTATTTACAGAAAATGGAGGAGGGGCAACTTTCTGATGAAAGTCTCTGGCAGATTGCTGATTTTTGTGAACATGAACTCAACAATATACATCCCGGAATCGCTGATATGAAAGGAGAGGAGTTGCAACACTATCTATTTAATAAACTAAATCGTCCTATACGTGTTTGCGGTATGGTGAAAAATACGGGTGAACCTGGTGGCGGGCCGTTTCTGACAGTAAATCAGGATGGTACAATCTCCACTCAGATACTGGAAAGCTCGCAGATAAATCTGAACGACCCTGCAGAAAAAGAAAAATTGATGCAATCAACTCACTTTAATCCGGTAGATCTGGTGTGTGGCGTGAAGAATTATAAAGGGGAAAAATTTGACCTGCTAAAATATGTAGATAAAAATACAGGCTTTATATCATTAAAATCTAAAAATGGTAAGGCGCTGAAGGCACTTGAGCTACCGGGATTATGGAATGGCGCTATGTCCGACTGGAATACGATCTT
>JAYFPP010000187.1:0-4275 GCA_034927635.1 Paludibacter sp. | reverse complement strand
ATTGAATCGTCTGCATCAGTTTGATAAAGTGGAAATCGTACAGATTCAACATCCGGATAAATCATATGAATCGCTGACGGATATGGTAAATTATGTGCAAACTTTGGTGGAGAAACTAGAACTTCCCTGGAGAATCCTTCGACTCTGTGGTGGAGATATGAGTTTTACTTCTGCGCTTACTTTTGACTTTGAAGTTTTTTCGGCAGCACAAGAACGCTGGTTGGAAGTAAGTTCTGTATCCAACTTTGAAAGCTATCAGGCAAATCGTTTGAAATGTCGTTTTAAAGGGAATGATAAAAAAACACAGCTTTGTCACACCCTGAATGGTAGTGCCCTCGCTTTACCAAGAATTGTGGCGGCTTTGCTTGAAAACAATCAAACTGCTGATGGAATAATGATTCCGGCAGCACTGGTGCCATACACCGGTTTTGATACAATTGAGTAAATAATATATAAACCACATTAGTCACATAAGTGCACTTTAGTTCTTTTTGATTATAAAGAATTGTACTAAATAATTCATTAAAAATTTATTTTAATACAATTAATATCAAACTGTTTAGCTTAAATGCACTTATGTGACTAATGTGGTTTAAATATTTTATAGTTATTTTTTTGTAGTAATTCAAATTTTATACTACATTTGTGCCCGAATTGCAATGTCGACATTACAAAATGAGCCAAATTATCGAACATTCGGGTTTCGTATACCAAATCAACGGAAAACACATTAAAGTACAGATTCTGCAACAATCGGCCTGTAGTGACTGTCATGCCAAAGGTGCCTGCACAGCTGCTGATATGGCTGATAAGTTTATTGATGTAGAGTCGGATGATGCCGGATTAAAAGTTGGTCAGGCGGTAACTGTCTACGGACAGAGTTCATTAGGCCTGTTGGCTGTATTGCTGGCATTCGTAATTCCCTTCCTGTTAGTATTGATTACCTTGTTTCTTCTGAATAATAAAATTGACAATGAAGCGATTTCCGGCACTATAGCGTTGGGAACCCTGCTTCCTTATTTCATCATATTGTCTTTCTTTAATAAAAAGCTAAAATCAAAATTGAAGTTTTACATCAAAAGAAATGACACTTTTGGTGGCGAAGTATCAGTCTAATATCACATAACCCTCATGAATATAATTCTAATTTCTTTAATTACCCTGGGTGTAATAGGTGCGGTTTCCGCGGTTATTTTGTATGTTGTTGCCAAAAAATTCCATGTTTTTGAAGATGCCCGTATTGGCCAGGTGGAAGAAGCATTGCCTGCTGCCAATTGTGGTGGTTGTGGTTTCCCGGGTTGTCATGCTTTTGCTGAAGCTTGTGTGAAAGCTGATGAGTTGGGCGATTTGTTTTGTCCGGTTGGAGGAAACGACACAATGACGAGCGTTGCAAATATTCTGGGGAAGGTAGCTGTCGCCAAAGCACCAACAGTTGCTGTGGTTCGTTGTGAGGGAACTTGTGAGAATCGTCCAAGAAATAATGAGTATGACGGAGTGAAACATTGCTTTATCGCTCACAATTTATATAGCGGGGAGACCAATTGTTCATGGGGATGTTTGGGTTTTGGCGACTGTGAACTATCCTGTGAATTTGATGCAATTAAAGTGAATCCGGAAACCATGATTCCAGAGGTGGATCAGGATAAATGTACTTCCTGCGGTGCCTGTGTACGTGCTTGTCCGAAAATGCTTATTGAATTGCGCAAGAAAGGTCCGAAAGGAAGGCGCGTTTATGTGAATTGCAGGAACGAGGATAAAGGTCATATTACCCGGAAAGCCTGTAGTGTGGGCTGTATCGGTTGTGCCAAATGTGAAAAGGTTTGTCCGCACGAGGCCATCACCATCACCAATAGTCTCGCATTTATCCATGATGATAAATGTAAGCTTTGTCGCGAATGTGTGATAGTTTGTCCGACGCATGCCATTACAGATGTGAATTTTCCGGCACCAAAAACCAAAAAGGAAGCGGTTGTTAGCGAATAGCGAATTATCAATAGCCCCCGGTTTTAACCGGGGGAATATAGATTGGAATAGAAAATAGAATCAAATACAGATATCAATAACCTCCGGTTTTAACCGGAGGAACAAAAAAAATAGAATGAAGAGTTTCAGAATTGGAGGAATACATCCGGCAGAGAATAAATTTTCGGCAGGAAAGAAAATTCAGACAGCAGCGATTCCCAAAATGGTTGCGATTCCGTTGGCTCACTATATCGGCACTCCCAGCGAAGCAATCGTAAAGAAAGGCGATTTAGTGAAAGTTGGTCAGATGATCGGTAAAGCTAATGGATTTATTTCTGCCAATGTGCATGCCTCGGTTTCGGGAAAAGTAAATAAAATTGATGTACAGCTGGATGCTTCGGGATACAAACGACCAGCTGTTTTCATTGATGTAGAGGGTGATGAGTGGCTGGAAACTATCGACAGAACTCCTGAAATAAAAAGGGAATGTCATCTGACTAAACAAGAGATTTTAAGTAAAATTCAGGATGCCGGTATTGTAGGTCTGGGTGGCGCCACTTTTCCTGCTCACGTAAAATTATCGCCGCCTCCCGGAAAGAAAGCAGAGGTGCTGATTATCAATGCAGTGGAGTGTGAGTCTTATTTAACCTGCGATCATCAGCTGATGTTGGAGCACGGCGAAGAGATTCTTGTTGGTACAACGATTCTTATGAAAGCACTCGAAGTTGAAAAGGCGATCATTGGTATTGAGAATAATAAAAAAGATGCTATACAGCATTTAAATGAATTGGCAAAATCTTATAAAGGGATTGTCATAGAGCCTTTGAAAGTACAATACCCTCAGGGAGGTGAGAAACAATTGATTGATGCCTTGATTCATCGACAGGTGCCGAGCGGAAAAATTCCGATTGAAGTAGGCGCTGTGGTTCAGAATGTAGGTACTACCTATGCTGTTTATGAAGCAGTGCAAAAGAATAAACCGATGATTGACCGTGTGATGACCATCACCGGAAAGAATGCTGCCAATCCTTCGAATTATCGGGTGAGATTAGGTGTTTACCTGTCGAATGTGGTTGAAGAAGCCGGTGGTGTTCCTGAAGGTACCGGAAAGATTATTGGTGGCGGGCCAATGATGGGACGCTCACTTATGAACCTGAATATTCCGATGGCAAAAGGTAGTGCCGGGGTGCTTTATATGAAAGATGAAGAATCTGTTCGTAAACCGGTAAAAAATTGTATCCGTTGCACAAAATGTGTGAATGTTTGTCCTATGGGACTGGAACCTTTCCTTCTGATGGCTCAGAGTGAAAGAAATATGTGGCCTGAAATGGAAGCTAATCGTGTGATGGATTGTATTGAATGTGGTAGTTGTAGTTACACCTGCCCGTCGAATCGTCCGCTACTCGACTATATCCGTTATGGAAAATCTACAGTTGGTAATATCATTCGTAATAGGAACGTAAAACAAATTTGATAGATGGAAAAACTAATTATATCACCTGCGCCGCATATCCATGGTGGAGATTCGATTTCGAAAAATATGACCGGTGTGATGATAGCACTCGCTCCGGCTTTGGTTGCCGGCTTATATTTTTTCGGATTAGGGGCACTTATTGTTACTGTTACTGCCGTTGTTTCCTGTGTGCTTTTTGAGTACCTGATTCAGAAGTTCATCATGAAGGGTGAAACAACAATTCTGGATGGTTCGGCGGCACTGACCGGATTGTTACTGGCTTTCAACCTGCCTTCCAATCTTCCGGTGTGGATGATCATCATTGGTTCGCTGGTGGCTATTGGTGTTGCAAAAATGAGTTTTGGAGGTTTGGGTAACAATCCATTCAATCCTGCTTTGGTCGGGCGTGTATTTCTTTTAATTTCTTTTCCGGTGGATATGACTACCTGGCCGGTTGTTGCTCCTCTGACTACTGCCTATTTAGATGCAAATACCGGCGCTACTGTATTGTCGATGCTGAAAGAAGGAGGTGCTACACTACCTTCAACAATAGATATGCTGATTGGTAATATGCCGGGTTCTTTGGGTGAGATTTCTGCTGTCGCACTTTTAATTGGTCTGGTATACATGCTGATACGAAAAATAATCACCTGGCATATACCGGTAAGTATCTTAGCTACCGTGCTTGTTTTTGCAGGTATTTTACATCTGGTAAATCCGGCTGAGTATATATCGCCTGTTGTTCATTTGTTATCAGGAGGTCTTATGCTTGGCGCCATCTTTATGGCGACCGACTACGTTACTTCTCCTATGAACCCGAGAGGAATGTGGATTTATGGTGTTGGTATCGGTATTCTGAC
>JAYFPP010000186.1:0-6347 GCA_034927635.1 Paludibacter sp. | reverse complement strand
GAATGGACATCAACGGCTTACTTTGGTACTTCAAATCAGGCAACAGCCGATATCAATCCGAATTTTGAATACGACGCCCGTGCCGATGATCCGGCATATATGAAAAGGAAAGTGGTAAAAGGTGGTTCATGGAAGGACGTACCTTACTATCTTCAGAGTGGAGCGCGCACTTACGAATATCAGTTCGAAAGCAAACCTTATATAGGTTTCAGGTGTGTTCGTTCCTATAAAGGTGATATAAATAATTAACAAACAAAAGATTTAATCTTATGATGGATCGTTTAAAAAAAATAGGTTCTGTTAAAATTACAACAAAAGACAGGCTTTTCAATGCTGGTTACGGCGTTGGAGCTTCTATTGTTATTATGGGGGTGCTCTTCAAACTCATGTATTGGGAAGGCGCCAATATTATGCTTACCGTCGGTTTGGTTACCGAAGCCCTGATTTTTTTGATGAGTGCTTTCGAAAGACCTTTAAAAACATATGAGTGGGACAGGGTAATTGACTTCGAAAACGGAAAAATCGACCTTCAACTGGACGGAACACCTGTTGCAGGTAATCAGGCTGCATCAGGAGTACAACCGGCAAACCAGAACTTACCGGCAAACCAGCAGGGAGCTCCCGCATTCCCTGGTGTTACCAATATTGAAGGACTCAGCGATGAAGATGCTCAAAAACTCAACATGAGCATACAAAATCTGACACGAACTGCCAGTCAGTTGAACGAGATTGCTTCTTTTTCACTTGAAACAGAGAAATTCGCAGCCAGTATCAGCAATATCTCTGAGAATACTTCGAAATATGCCCAAAGTCAGGAAGCTCTGATTGCTGCCACTGCCAACCTTCAGACCATCTATCAACGTATTGGTGAGGACACAGAAAAGATTGAAGTCAATACCCAGGAATACAGAACCAAGGTAGAAAGAATCAACAGTAACCTGGCAGGCATGAATTCCATCTACGAAATACAGCTGAAAGATATTCACGCCCAGTCGGTACATTTCCATAATCAAACTGAGATTTCGAAGAAGTTGTCGGAAGAAATGAATCAGGTTACAGGAGAAATCAGCAAGTTGAAAGATATTTCCGATGATTTCACACTGGCAACAGAGAAATTAAAAACTAACGCCAACGAATTAGCGGATAATATTGCCAGGCTGAATGCTATATATGGCAATATGCTAAACGCGATGAGTTAAAAAATTAAGTTGAACAACGCATGAGTGGAACCAAGAACTGCCCGGAAACCCCGCGGCAAAAAATGATAGGCATGATGTACCTGGTACTGATTGCTATGTTGGCTTTAAACGTTTCCAGTGAGATTCTTAACGGATTCAAGCTGGTTGACGACAGTCTGCATACTTCTACCTTGTCCATCGAAGAACAAAATCAGCGCCTTTATCAGGAGTTCAATGCGATGAATGCCAAGAATCCAAGAAAAGTAGAGGCCTGGTTGAAAAAAGCCAATATGGTACGCGAACAAGCGGATGAATTATTTAATTACATCCATAACTTCAAAGTTGATATGCTGAAACTGGCTGATAAAGAAAAGGCTGATACATTGTATGCCAGAAAGATCAACAGAAGAGAAGACCTGAATGTAGCATCGTTTTATGCATTGAGAGAAGGACACGCAAAAGAACTCAAGCAGAAAATTGAAAAATACCGTGATTTATTGGTAAAGTTAAGTGGTGATAAGGGAAAGAAGGAAGCTATCAATGCCATTTTCAATACCGGCAATATCAATAATAAAACCTGGGAGATTGCCACGTTTGATAATATGCCTGTCTCAGCTGTCATTACAATTTTATCGAAGTACCAAAATGACGTAAGGAATACTGAGTCTAAAATGATTCAATACCTGAAAGAAAGCACAGATGAACGGGATGCCCGTGTGAATCAATTTGATGCATATGTATTAGCAGAATCAAACTATGTAATGGAAGGGCAAGAATACCGTGCAAAAATTCTACTGGCGGCAATTGACTCAACTAAAAAGCCATTAGTATTTGTTAACGGGTCAAGACTCAGTGAAAATAATTATGTGGTAAACGCAAGCCGTTCAGGAGAATTCAGTTTTTCAGGCTATATAGAATTACCGGGTAACTCAGAGACAAAGGGACAAAGGTTTCCTTTCACCAGCAAATACAATGTAGGCAAACCGGTCGCCATCATCTCCAACGATGACCTGAACATCCTCTACCGCGGTTTCGACAACAGCATCAGCATTTCAGCACCAGGTATCCCGACTGATAAACTGGCTATTACTGTCAATGGTGGTACCGCCACAGCCAGAGGAAATGGTAAATTCATCATCAAACCAACGGCCAACAGTGTGGAAATTTCAGTAAGAGGTAATATCGGAGGTAAACAAATCAATCTGGGGGGTAATACTTACCGGGTAAAACAATTACCCGATCCGAAACCCTATGCAGTTTACAAGGATAATAACGGAAACAACCGCAGCGTATTCGATGGCAGTGTACACGGTCCGACTTTCGTAGCAGGTAATCCGACGGTAACGGCAGGTTATGGTGAAGATGCCCTCGTACAGGCTAATTTCACGGTACGCTCTTTCACCATCCGCATCGGAAGAAGAACATACAACTCCAACGGAGCGAAATTCTCTCAGGAACAAATGGGTATCATCAGCAATCTTCCTTCGGGATCGCCACTGATTATACAACGCATCCGTGCGGTGGGACCTGATGGCATTGAAAGAAACCTTTCGGCAGTAGCCATAGAGGTATTATAAGTATAAAAAATAAGACAGGATTAAAACTTAATCATATCAATTAAGATGAAAAAAACCGGTTCAATCATCATTTTGTTTGTATTGCTTTTAGCATTTAATGTTAAGGGGCAACAAACCAATAGGAACTTTTTTGAGTCAAACGGCGTGATCAACCAATCCAGAGAACTCACTAACGATTTGGGATATACGCTCACACAACTTGATAATGCCGCTGACGATGTGGTATGGGCGCATGTGGTATACAGCATCATCGACCTGCGCGACAATCGCAACGCACAACTGGCATTTCCGATTGACCAGGATGCCAGCTATAAAAATATTTTCCGCCTGATGGCAGATGCTATTGTTGGGTCAACTCCGGTATATTATCCTAATGAAGCGGGTGTCACTCCCAATTTTGATAAAGCCAACGTGGTACCCACAAAAAAGCTTTCGGATGTTTTCTTCATTGAAACTGACGTGGCCGGTGCACAATACATCGACCCGCTTTTTGAGTACGACTCCATTGCCAACACATTGCGAGTGAGTAACCGGATCTATGATCGTTTCTCGAAACAAGTGAACAGATATCTGGTACAAAAGGTTTATTATTTCGACAAGCATCTGTCGCAACTCAGCAGCAAGATTATCGGTATCGCTCCGTTGATGGCTGCCACCAACACAACATCAATGTTTCCTGCCGATGATCTGGGACTGGGTGACGAAGAAAGTGGTGCAGCCGACAACACCCAGACTTTAAAGAGTACCCTTAAAGAATCTGTTCTCTGTTGGTTCCTCTACGACGATATCAAAGCTCATTTCTCGGCACAGCCGGTTTATCAGGAAAGTAATGCTGCCCAACGCATCAGTTATCATGAGTTTTTCACCAAGAAGATGTTTGCAGATTATCTGATTGGCGATAACAACCTGATGAAAAGACTTTACAGCAACACCGAAAAATTTACAACCGTAAAACTCAATCAGGAAATCAGTAACATAGAAAGCCGGTTGATTGAAATAGAATCGGGACTTTATTAAAAAATAAAAAACCTGGCCGACTGGTCAGGTTTTTTTGTACCATTAAAATAACTGTTTTTATTTCGAACTTATTTTCAGAAACAAACAAGCGTGAGGTTTCAATTCACATGTAATAATACCTTCAGCGCCAACAAAGTTTTTCAAATCTTTTTTCTGATATAAGTCTCTTACTGTTGTTTTTCCTTTAATTCCTATTTCCGGCAATCCAAACGACAAGGTTTTTGTTTCATCACCACGGTTCAGGACGAATACCGCTTTCGTTCCGTCCGAAAGGTTTTTCACCCAGACTTCCTTAGCATCTTCTTTTATCACACGTTTTCCCTGCTCTTTCGGGTCCTGATTGACCGCAATACATTCCTGATTGGTAATCATCGCTTTCTCCTCTACCGTCATATTACGGGGGTCGTTGCCCAGCATCAGTGGTGCCGACATGATACACCACAGCGCAAAATGCGATTTTTGCTCCTCAAGCGTAAGTCCCTGCTCGCCGAGTGACATGATATCAGGATCGTTCCAATACCCATTTCCGGCGAAAGCAGCTGATTGATTATTAATATCAGCTATTTTCATCACCGACAGTTTTCCACCCTTCTTATTGTTGTCGAATATCGCTCCTCTGGTGTAGCGGGCAGGCATATCGCCTGTGGTACGGGCCATATTGCATATCGCAGGATACCAATCATTATAACGGTAGGCACTGATGCTGAAAACAATATCTCTTCCGCTGGTTGCCAGTAACCCGCTCCACTTACGGTAGGTAGCCTGCAACACTTCGGGGGTCCAGCCACGGTGGCCTTCTTTGGTTACCGTATCCATTTTGCAACGATCCACTTTTATAAAATCAAGTCCCCAGTCGGTAAACTGTTTGACATGCACCTCTTCGCGGCCATATGCTCCTACAGGATCGCCCTTGCAATCAAAAATACCAGGCACAGTATGCAGTCCGAATTTCATTCCTTTTGAATGAGCATAATCAGCCAAAGCTTTCATCCCATTCGGAAATTTATCAGGGTGTGGAAGCAGTGTACCATCAGGGGCCAGCTTTTCATCTCTCCAGCCACCGTCAACCACAAGATAATTATACCCTGCCGCCACCAGTCCTTCTGAAACCATGGCATCTATGACTTCTTTGATGAGTTTTTCATTGATTTCTTCTTTTCCGAACCAGTTCCAGCTATTCCATCCCATTGGAGGTGAAGGAGTCAACGAGGCATTTTTTTGTGCGGAGATGTTGCCGATTATTGGCAGCAAAAGGAATAATAACAATGTTACTCTGATGTGTTTCATGTGATTTATATTGATGATTAGTAATTGCCCCTTCAGGGCATGGACTTCAATACAAATTTACATCAACAGCACTAACCGCTATTATGATTATGTTCTTAAAATCAGAACTATTGTTCATAAAAACTCTCACTTACCTTTTTCGAAATAATACGTACAGTAAGATGATTGTCATCGAGTTCCAACAGTTTCCATTCATATTCTTCGGTTCCTCCCCAGAATCCGACAGAAATCCTGATGATGGAGTCACTCTTTTCCCAGCTACCTTCATAGTCGGTATAAGTCACAGGAGGAGTGCCGCACCAACCATTAATTTTTCTTTCCACAAACACACCCCGCCCCTGAAAAGCAATTCCATATTCATTATCCTTCAATCCTGATGACTTTTGAAAAGTGATGATGGAGTCATTTTCCTCAGCATTCACCCAATAGCCGGTAATGGACCCTGAAAAATTATTATCTTCACAAGCAGTCATAATACACAGGGAGAATATGACAAATAAAAGGATGGCGTTTTTCATTTTTTATCCGGAATTAATTTATTTGAATCTTAAGTTATTTCACACATCAATCTCTATATCATATTTATCCAAAAGTCCCAATACCTCAGGCAGGGAGAATTTTGTTTTTTTTATCCGGTTAATCTCCGGATCAATTGAATAATTATGAGAAGTCCTGAAATCACATTTTTCAAGAACTGTATTGTCGAACACTGCTCTTTTCAGATCACAGTCATCAAACAGTGTACCTGTAAGATCACATTCGGTAAAATCTATTTCCTGCAACTGGGTGTGTCTGAAAACGGTCTTTTTAATGTTTAATTTGTAAAATGAAGAATGATTCAGCATACAATTTTCGAAGCTGAAGGCAATTCCCAAAGAATGACATTGTTCAAAGGGCAGTCCCAGCATTTTACAGTCCCTGAATACTACCTCCCTGAAAGCAGTACTTAATATTCTGGCCAGGCTAAGGTTGCATCCGGTAAATTCGCATGAAATAAATTTGCAGTCGCTTAAATCAGTATTGGAGAAGTTGCAATGAAGAAAACGGCAGTTTTCATAACTCCCTTTCGGAAAGCTTTCTGTAGTATAATCTTTTTTTTCAAAAACTTCTTCTTCAATATACAACTGTTTTATCATAATTGTCCTTTTTTAATAATCCTGCCTGTTTTTATTTGTTCGTTATCAGACATTATTCTGTAGAAATACAATCCGGAATTCAATCCATGTAAATTCAAATGATTGTTCTGAACATTGAGCGATGTCTGCTGTACTAATCTCCCCTGTGCATC
>JAYFPP010000093.1:0-47173 GCA_034927635.1 Paludibacter sp. | reverse complement strand
TGGTAACAACAGGTTTCAGACACTTTAAACATTAAAAAATAATATGGGACTTTTTTCATTCACCCAGGAAATAGCTATTGACTTAGGTACAGCCAATACCATTATCATACACAACGATAAAATTGTTGTTGATGAGCCATCGGTGGTCGCTTTGGACCGTCGCTCCGACAAACTGATAGCAATAGGAGAAAAAGCACGTCAGATGCAGGGAAAAGAAAACGAAGGTATTCGTACCGTACGCCCTTTGCGCGATGGCGTTATCGCTGACTTCTACGCTGCCGAACTGATGATTCGCGGTATGATAAAAATGATACCCACAAAAAACTATCTTTTCACCCCTTCACTCAAAATGGTGGTTTGTATTCCTTCGGGAAGTACAGAAGTTGAAATCCGTGCGGTACGCGACTCTTCGGAACATGCCGGCGGTCGTGAGGTATACATGATTTATGAACCTATGGCAGCAGCTATCGGCATCGGTATTGATGTAGAAGCTCCTACCGGATGTATGATCGTTGATATCGGTGGCGGGACTACTGAAATTGCTGTGATTTCACTGGGCGGAATTGTCTCAAATAAATCCATCCGTATTGCCGGCGATGATTTGACGCTGGATATTGTGGAATACATGGGACGTATGCACAACATCAAAGTGGGTGAAAGAACTGCCGAACTGATTAAAATCAATGTGGGTGCTGCGCTTACCGACCTGGAAGATGCTCCGGAAGATTATATCGTTCGCGGTCCTAACCGTATGACAGCTTTACCGATGGAAGTTCCTGTATCATATCAGGAAATTGCTCATTGTCTGGAAAAATCCATTTCAAAAATAGAAGCTGCTATCCTGAGTGCACTCGAACAAACACCTCCTGAATTATATGCTGATATCGTGGAAAAGGGTATTTATCTTGCCGGTGGCGGAGCTTTATTGCGTGGATTGGATAAACGTCTGACCGATAAATTGAATATCCAGTTCCACATAGCCGACGACCCATTGAGGGCTGTTGCCAGAGGAACAGGTATCGCATTAAAAAATTCCGACAAATTTACCTTCTTAATTCGTTAAGAGATATATTGCAGCAGGTGTATCGGGAAATTTAATACCCCGGGTACACCTGCTGATTTTTGAATATGAGGAAACTCTTTGCTTTTTTAATCAAATACAGCGTACTGATACTATTTCTTCTCCTTGAAATAATATCTTTTAGTATGATCGTTAAAAATAATGGTTATCAGCAAAGTGTTTTTTTTTCTTCCAGTAATACCGTTTTAGCATCACTTTATACTACCAGCAATTCGGTTGTTGAGTTCTTTTATCTGAAATCGGCCAATGAGAGTCTTGCCAGTGAAAATATCCGCTTGAAAAATCAGGTGGTACATTTACAAAATCAACTGGACGCCCTGCAACCCCAACCCTCCGATTCCCAGAATATATACATCGCTCCGGATAAAGAAATCAGCTATATTCAGGCAAAAGTAATCAATAATTCAACAAATAAGACGCAGAATTACATTACTCTGAACAAAGGGCTGCGGGATGGAATTAAAGTTGATATGGGGGTTATCAATGAAGAAGGAGTGGTTGGAATTGTGTCCAATGTTTCAGATAAATTTTCGGTTGTTATCCCTATCCTGAATCCCAGGACCATGTTTGGCAGCAAATTTAAAAAGAACAATTACACCGGCCTCATTCACTGGGAGAGTACTGATTATCGCTATGCCAACCTGAAAGATATTGCCAGACATGTTGAATTTGCTTTGGGCGACAGCATAGTTACAAGTGGCTTTACCAAATCATTTCCTGAAGGAATATTAATCGGAACGGTAGATGATTTTAAAATCCGTGAAAGTGATGCCTATTATAATATCAAAGTAAAACTGGCTGTAAACTTCAGAACACTCACCCATGTAACGGTAGTGAACTACCTGAATAACATTGAACAAAGAAACCTGGAAAATCAAGCAAATAAATGATCTTATTCCTGCAGAACATAGTACGGTTTTTTCTTTTGATTCTGATACAGATTTTTGTATTAAACAATATCAGGTTTCTGGGTTATATCAATCCTTATATCTATATCTTATTTATTTTCCTGCTTCCTGTGAAATTTCCCCGATGGTTGAGCCTTATATTGGCTTTTGTTATGGGACTTATCATTGATGCTTTTTCTAATACTCCCGGAATCCATGCTTTTTCAACGGTACTAGTGGCATTTTTAAGAAATCCTGTCATCAATATTTACACTTCTGTTGAAGAAGGAGCAAATCCCGTCCCCTCATTTTACTCTTTCGGAGTAGCTTCCTTCGTCAAATATGTTATCACGCTGGTACTCATTCATCATACAACCTTCTTTTTTCTCGAAATTTTCGGATTCGAAAACATCGGTCAGACCTTAATGAAAATCATTTTGAATGCTTTTTTCACAACGGTCATCATTTTTGGAATTCATTCTTTTAAAAGGAAATAATTATGATAAACGATACACTTCAAAATCGAAGATGGGTCATTGCTGCTATCATATCGGCATTCGTTTTATTATACATTATCCGGTTATTTTCACTTCAGATCATTGAGACCAAATATAAATCGGGTGCAGATAGTAATGCTCTGCTCAAAAAAACAATTTTTCCACCACGGGGGTTGATCTACGACAGAAAAAACACTTTGCTGGTTTACAACAAGCCTGCCTACGACATCGCAATGATCATGCGTGAGGTACAGGATCTCGATACGCTTGCATTCTGCAGATCGCTTGGAATTACCAAAGAGTTTTTTATCCAAAGAATTGAAGAAATCAAGGACCGGAAAAAAAATTCAGGTTATTCTTCCTACACTCCCCAGATATTTATGACTCAGTTGAGTTCCGAAGATGTTGCTACCATTCAGCAATTAATTTATAAATTTCAGGGGTTTTACATCCAAAACAGAACGCTTCGCGAATATGCATTTCCACATGGAGCACATATCTTCGGAAGTATCGGAGAAGTTTCATGGAATGATATTGACAAAGATCCATATTATAATTTAGGTGACTTTGCCGGAAGAGACGGGATTGAATATACCTATGAAAAATCACTGAGGGGGGAAAAAGGTGTTGAAATACTGCTAAGGGATTCCAGAGGACGTATCAAAGGAAAATACCGTGAGGGAGAACTTGATCAGGAACCTAAGGCGGGAAAAAATCTGACACTTACAATTGATATCCAGCTTCAAATTCTTGCTGAAAAATTACTCAATGGAAAAATGGGAAGTGCGGTGGCTATTGAACCAAAAACCGGAGAAATTCTGGCCATGGTCTCAAACCCGAATTATGATCCTGCAATATTAGTGGGCCGTCAACGATCAAAAAATTATGCCGGTTTGGTGAAAGACCCGACAAAGCCTCTGATGAATAGGGCAACACAGGCACAATATTCTCCAGGATCCACTTTTAAGCCCCTTCAGGCGCTGGTTTGCCAGCAGCTGGGCGGAATAAACGAGCACACAAGATATGGCTGTAGCGGGCAGGGATCATCGCCTATAAAATGCACCCACTCTCATGGTTCACCGGTGAGCTTGCTGAATGCCATTGAACAAAGCTGTAACCCTTATTTCTGGAATGCATTCAAAGCAACGATTGAAAAAAATGGTTATGGAAATAAAAATATTAATTTTAAAAACAGCTATCAGGAATGGGTTGATGCGATGCACAGTTTTGGTCTAGGTCACAGATTTGATGATAGTGATATATATGAACAATCAAGAGGAAATATCCCTACACAGAAATACTTTAACCGGTATTTCGGAGAAACCGGCTGGCGCGCTCTGACCATCAGATCGCTTTCGATTGGTCAGGGTGAAGTGCTGGTTACGCCCTTACAATTAGCAAATACTATGGCTGCCATCGCCAATGAGGGATACTATATTACACCACATTTGAATAAAAGCGATACAATGTTACTGAGAAAACATGTAACATCTGTCGATAAAAAATACTTCCCTATCGTCAACGAAGGGATGTGGCGTGTTTTTGAATTTGGTACCGGAAGATATTACAAAGTTGACAGTTTAAGCATGTGTGGAAAAACCGGGACTGTTCAGAATAATCATGGAAAAGACCATTCATTGTTCGTCGGTTTTGCTCCACGTGAAAATCCTGTGATTGCCATTGCTGTTGTTGTGGAGAATGCCGGCTTCGGCGCTACCTGGGCAGCTCCGGTTGCAAGTTTGATGATGGAACAGTATATTTACGGAAAAATTAAACGAACAGAACTTTTCGATAGAATTTCAACCTCAGTAACAAGTCCGGATGTCAAGAAGAGATAGCATACAATACTCACTCGACTGGACCACAGTCTTTTATTTTATCCTGCTGGTAGCCATGGGATGGATAAGTATCTATGGTGCCAGCTATGAGTTTGATTATGAAGGAAGTGTTCTTGATTTCGAACAACGGGCGGGTAAACAGTTTGTATGGATACTTACAGCACTTGCATTAGGTGGGGCAATACTGCTGATTGATCACCGGATTTTTAATTATTTTGCCTATATTATCTACGCAGCGGTGATTGTATTGCTCATTATCACCATCTTCATTGCTCCCGACATAAAGGGATCACGCTCGTGGTTGATACTTGGGCCTATAAGCTTTCAGCCCGCAGAATTAGCCAAAATGGCAACTGCACTTGCACTCGCCAAATTCACCAGTCGTTATAACTATAAGATTAAAAAATGGACGGATATTATTCCTCTTGCATTCTTTGTAATTCTCCCATTCGGGTTAATCGTACTACAAAAGGAAACAGGATCAGCGCTTGTCTTTATGTCTTTTTTACTGGTTTTTTACAGAGAAGGAATGAAGGGAATCGTTCTTCTGCTCGCTGCATTGGCCATCGTACTGTTCGTGGTTGTAATCCGTTTTAGTATCAACCCTATTGCTGATAATCCCGGAAACTGGGGAATGGTGCTGGCAATGGGAATTGTCCTCCTTATTCAATATATTTATGCATTTTTCTTTACCCGTCACCGCAAGGAAGCATTGTACCTGCTTGGTGGAGTTGTTCTGATAAGTACTGCCTCTGTTATTGCTAATAAATGGCTGGTAATAAATTACGATCACGTGGCTGTTGTTATAGCTGCTTCTTCTGCAGTATACTGGACAATCATTGAACTATTTAAAAGATATAAAAAATATGTCTATCTGGTACTCATTACTATAGGTTCGATTACCTTTAGTTTTACTGCAGATTATCTTTTTAATAATATTCTTGAACCTCACCAGCAAATACGAATAAAAGTACTTTTGAACATGGAAGATGATTTGATTGGTGCGGGATACAATGTCAACCAATCAAAAATTGCTATCGGATCAGGAGGATTCTGGGGAAAAGGTTTTTTAAACGGTACACAAACCAAGCTTAAATATGTCCCGGAACAAGATACCGATTTTATCTTTTGCACAGTAGGTGAAGAGCACGGATTCCTCGGATCTACCTTTGTACTTATTATCTACTGGCTTCTGTTAATGCGTATCCTCACAATAGCAGAACGACAGCGGGAAATTTTCCACAGGGTATATGCATACAGTGTTGTCAGTATATTATTCTTTCACTTAATGATCAATGTGGGCATGGTGCTCGGACTTATGCCTGTAATCGGGATTCCTTTGCCCTTCTTCAGCTACGGTGGTTCCTCACTGTGGGGTTTTACCATAATGTTGTTCATTCTTTTGCGACTGGATGCTTCGCGACTCGAGAGAGGCGGATAATGATGTTTTCGTGGCATACATACACTGCTACCAGTGTAGGTGTTACACTGCCGGCAGTGTATGCGATACACAGCAGGCTGTGGTACTTATACACTAAATCAGGGAAAGAATTGCTTATTATGCGTTAAATCTATGATATATAATAAAACGCCGGTATTTAGATTTCATTCCAAAATACCGGCGTTTCAATGTGTGAGGATATAACGTTTTAACCTTAAACTACATTAGTTCAACACTTCTTTTTACAAAGTTAGCAAGTGCCTCACCCTTCAACATATTATTAGCAAGTAATGCCAGATCAATAAGTTGACGAACTTGTTTATTATCTTTTGCATAAACCTTTAGTACGTCATCCTTCTTATCCTTCAGTCCTTTAATCTGATCTGATAATGTTTCCAGTTCTGCTTTCTCTTCTGCGGGAATTTCTTCAGCTTTTTTGTCCTTATGACTATCCTTCAGAGTATTATGTTTTGATTCTACAGCAGATAATTCCTCGTAAAGTGGCGCTACCGATTCATTAAGTTTAACTTCTTCTTCATTCAAAATCTGATTTATCAGTGGATGGCCCGTATTTACAACTAAATTATAACTATCGGGCATCTCTCCATAGAAACTCATCATCCCACCCTGTAATGCCGACATTTCTTTCATGCGACGCATAAACTCGTTTTGTGTTACAAATACAGGATTAGCTTTATCGGATAACTGCTCAAAAGATACAATAAACTCCGTTTTATCTATTGCAGGTAACTGCGATTTGAAGATAGTTATCAGTTCCTCTCTTTGTTTCTCTGTCAATGACACTTTGGCAACATCTTCTTTCTGAATCAGCTTCTCAACAGTGTCGCTGTCAACACGTACAAAACGGGTTTTTTCAAACTTCTGTTCCAGCTGACTGACAACATGAACATCCAGCTGTCCATCCATAATCAACACATCATAACCTTTGTCTTTGGCATGCTGAATATAACTGTATTGCTCTTCTTTATTGGTTGTATACAAATAGATTAAGTCTCCGTTTTTATCTTTCTGGTTTTCTTGAACAAGCTCTTTATACTCTTCGAAAGTAAAATATTTATCTTCTACGTTTTTTAGCAAGGCAAATTTCTCTGCTTTTTCGTAGAATTTCTCGTCACTCAACATGCCATATTGAATGAATATTTTCAGGTTATCCCACTTTTCTTCAAACTGAGGGCGATCAGCCTTGAAAATCTCAGCCAAACGATCAGCCACTTTCTTTGTAATATGACTTGATATTTTTTTGACATTAGCATCACTCTGTAGATAACTCCTTGATACATTGAGTGGTATGTCAGGAGAGTCGATCACCCCATGCAATAAAGTAAGATAATCCGGAACAATATTTTCAACATGTTCGGTTACAAATACCTGATTACAATACAATTGAATCTTATTGCGTTGTAGCTCAATATTGTTTTTAATTTTAGGAAAATATAAAATTCCGGTCAGGTTGAACGGATAATCAACATTCAGGTGAATGTGAAAAAGCGGATCCTCACTCATTGGATACAGCTCACGATAAAATGCATCGTAATCCTCATCTTTTAAATCAACAGGCTTTTTTGTCCATGCCGGTGATGTATTATTAATGACATTGTCTTCCTCAGTTTCAACTTCCTTACCGTCCTTCCACTCCTTTTTCTTTCCGAAAACAATCTCAACAGGAAGGAATTTACAGTATTTTGTCAGGAGTTCCTTTATTTTTGAATCTTCTAAAAAGTCTTTATTTTCATCATCAATATGTAAAACGATGTCGGTTCCTCTTTCTGATTTGATGGTATCCTCAAGCATATATTCAGGATCACCCTTACATGACCAGTGTTGAGCAACTGAATCTTCCTTATAGGATTGGGTAAAGATTTCCACCTTTTTGGCAACCATGAAAGAAGAATAAAAACCCAATCCAAAGTGTCCGATGATGGCCTGTGCATCATTCTTGTATTTTTCAACAAATTCTTCCGCACCTGAAAAGGCAATCTGGTTGATATACTTCTCAATCTCTTCACCGGTCATCCCTATACCTCTGTCGGAGATTGTAAGAGTACCTTTCTTCTTATCTGCCGAAACATATACTTTTAACTCCCCCACTTCACCTTTAAACTCACCAACCGAAGCAAGGGTTTTAAGTTTTTGTGTTGCATCAACGGCATTTGAAACCAGTTCGCGTAAAAAAATCTCGTGGTCGCTGTATAAAAACTTCTTGATTACGGGGAAAATATTATCGCTCGTTACCCCAATGTTTCCTTTTGACATATATGTATGATTTAAATTTTATTATTGCACACCGCATAAGTCAAAAAAAATGCCATCGCCAAAATGCTGTCATTTTGGCACAAAAAATTAAAAAAGTAAAAACGATAATTAAATAAACTCATGTGTCACAACATTTTTTGTACTTTTGCAGGTCAAAATCAATTCTAAAATTCCGAATGGACTTTAAATACGATATAATAGTTATTGGAGCCGGTCATGCCGGCAATGAGGCAGCATGTGCAGCAGCCAACATGGGATCGAAAACCTTGCTCATCACCATGGATATGAATAAAATCGGACAGATGAGCTGCAATCCTGCAGTTGGAGGCATTGCAAAAGGGCAAATAGTACGCGAGATAGATGCTTTAGGAGGTCAAATGGGAATAGTGACCGACAAAAGTGCTATTCAGTTCCGGATGCTAAACCGATCAAAGGGACCGGCGATGTGGAGCCCCCGCTCGCAAAGTGACCGTAATCAGTTTATCCAGGAATGGATAAAAACAGTGACAAATACCGAAAATTTATCTATCTGGCAGGATACTGTTAAGCACTTAATCATAAAAGATGGTGCAGTAACAGGAGTCATTACGGGTTTAGGGGTTGAAATGTCAGCAAAAGCAGTTGTATTAACGGCTGGTACTTTCCTCAGCGGATTACTGCATATTGGTAAAACACAAATCACAGGTGGTCGTATTTCCGAACCTGCATCATTTGGAATTACCGAACAACTAAAATCAATAGGTTTCGTTTCCGACAGGATGAAAACAGGAACTCCATGCCGTATTGATCGTCGGTCAATCGATTTCAGCAAAATGACGGAACAGGTTGGGGAAAATGATTTTCATAAATTTTCGTTTCTTGACGGGGTGAAAAGAGAATTAAAGCAAATGAGTTGCTGGATGACCTACACAAACGAATCAACACATGAGCAATTAAGAGCCGGTTTGGCAGATTCCCCCCTTTATAACGGTCAGATACAAAGTATAGGCCCACGATATTGTCCAAGTATTGAAACAAAAATCATTACTTTTGCCGACAAGCTGTCGCATCAGTTATTTCTGGAACCTGAGGGAGTTGATTCCCATGAATACTACGTAAATGGCTTTTCATCGTCACTTCCTTTAGATGTACAGATAAAAGCCATTCATACCGTCCCCGGCCTAGAAAACGCAGAATTATACCGCCCGGGATATGCCATTGAATATGATTTCTTTGATCCTACCCAATTAAAACATACGTTGGAAACAAAAAAAATCAATAATTTATTCTTCGCAGGTCAGATCAATGGCACTACGGGTTATGAAGAAGCCGGCGGCCAGGGATTAATCGCAGGTATCAATGCGCACATAAATTGTCATGGAGGTGATCCATTCACCTTAAAGCGAAATGAAGCATATATTGGTGTATTAATCGATGATCTTGTCACCAAAGGCGTTGACGAGCCATATCGTATGTTTACTTCAAGGGCCGAATATCGTCTTATTCTTCGTCAGGATGATGCAGATATGCGCTTAACGGAAAAAGGATTTGCACTGGGATTAGCAAAAACAGATAGGTTTGAACAACTAAAATATAAGAAAAATGAAGAATTGAGATTAATCGATTTTCTCAAAAATTATGCGGTAAAACCACAACAAGTCAATGGATTCTTAGCATCCATTAATTCATCTGAATTAAAACATGGATGCAGACTGCACGACTTAATTCTTCGACCGCAAATTGGTATAAACGAATTGGCATCAGCCGTACCTGCATTAAAAAAAGAGCTTTCAGAAATAACACATCGCAGGGAAGAAATTGTTGAGGCAACAGAAGTAATACTTAAATACGAAGGTTATATTGAACGGGAAAAACTGATTGCAGAAAAACTCCTTCGACTGGAAAACATTCCTCTTAAAGGAAGAGTAGACTACAATACCATTCAATCATTATCGACAGAGGCCCGACAAAAACTCATCCGGATTGACCCGGAAACCATCGGTCATGCAAGTAGGATACCGGGAATATCTCCAAGTGATGTGAATGTATTGTTGGTATTACTTGGAAGATAAATTTCTGTTCCACGTGAAACAAATCAGAAAATATTAACTGACTGTGACCCATTAAAAAGTGTATGAAACACCTTGATAAATTAAAATCAGATATAAAAAGTCTACCTGAAAAGCCCGGGGTATATCAGTATTATAATCAAAGTGATGAAATAATCTATGTAGGGAAAGCTAAAAATTTAAGAAAAAGGGTTACATCATATTTCAACAAAATACACGAGCCGGGAAAAACATCCGTACTTGTAAAGAATATTACTGCTATAAAATACATTGTTGTAGATACCGAAGAGGATGCATTGTTACTCGAAAACAATTTAATCAAAAGGTATCAACCAAGATACAATGTAATGCTTAAAGACGGTAAAACATATCCCAGCATATGTATCACAAATGAACCATTTCCAAGAGTAATTAAAACCAGAAATATCATAAAAAACGGTTCCCGGTATTATGGTCCGTATAGTTCAAATTATGCTATCAATACACTTGTTGATTTTCTTCACGAAATATTTCCCATCAGAACGTGTAAGCTGAATCTCTACAATGAAAATATAGAAAATAAAAAATTCACAGTCTGCTTACAATATCATATTCATAAATGCAATGGCCCATGCGTCGGAAATGAGACTGAAGAAGCATATATGAAACATATTGATTCTGTTGAAAAGATCATCAAAGGGGATGCTAATGAGCTAAGTAAAATGTTGCTTGAACAAATGAAATCACTCTCTGATGAGTTTAAGTTTGAAGAAGCACATCTGCTAAAAATTAAATATGATCTGCTCGAAAACTACAAATCAAAATCAGTTATTTCAAACACCATTCTGGATGAAACAGATGTTTTTGGTTATGAAGAAGATGATAATTCATGTTATGTAAATATTCTCAGAGTTTCGAAAGGCTCTATAATTCAGGGATACACAATTGAATATAAAAAGAGAACAGATGAAAGAAAAGAAGATCTGCTTGCAATTGCTATCATCGAACTAAGAACTAAATTTAACAGTACTTCAAAAGAAATAATTATTCCATTTGACATTGAGTTCCCTATTAAAGGGGTGACTATCAGCATTCCACAAAAAGGTGACAGAAAAAAACTACTTGATTTGTCTACACAAAATGTAAAGCAATACAAACTTGACAAATTAAAACAAACAGAACGATTAAATCCTGAACAAAGAAGCACCTCTGTCCTGAAGAGTATTCAGGAAAAATTACAATTGAAAAAAATGCCTGTTCATATAGAGTGTTTTGATAATTCAAATATCTCGGGCACCAGTGCTGTTGCAGCATGTGTTGTTTTCAAAAAAGGAAAGCCGGCAAAAAAAGATTATCGAAAATATAATATTAAAACAGTAACAGGACCGGATGATTATGCATCTATGAAAGAAGTGGTTTTCAGAAGATATTCACGCATGATAAATGAAGATTCCCCCCTACCCGACTTGATTATTACCGATGGGGGTGTCGGACAAATGGAGGTAGTTAGACAAGTCCTGGAAGAACAACTGAAAATAGATATTCCCATTGCGGGTCTGGCAAAAAATCAAAAACATAAAACCAATGAGCTCTTATTTGGTTTTCCTCCTAAAGAAATAGGGCTAAAACCCAATGATCAACTTTTCAGATTTTTAGCGCAGGTTCAGGAAGAAGTCCATCGTTTCGCCATCAGTTTTCACAGAGACAAAAGAAGTAAACAACAAACAGCTTCAGAACTTGATAAAATAAAAGGTATTGGCGAAAAAACAAAAATTTTATTAATGAATCACTTTAAAAGTATTAAACGGCTCCAGAATGCCGAAATTAGTGAAATTGAAAAAATTATTGGAACTAACAGAGCATCAATTATTTATAAATATTTCAGGGGTAATTTAAGTCTTTGAGAATCGTCTGAAAATTTTAGTCTTACTGATTACCGGGAAATATTAAGCTGTAAACAGGTTAAACAAATAGAAAATGATAAAAAATGCCGATAATATTAAAAATTGAAAATCTAAGAAAAATTGATGTGGTAGCAAAATCATTCGTTGAAAAAATGGGTGATAAAAAAGTTTTTGCTTTTAATGGAAAAATGGGCGTTGGAAAAACAACTTTTATTAATGCTGTTTGCAAAATGATGGGAGTAACTCAGATTGTAAACTCTCCGACATTTTCAATAGTTAATGAATACGAAACTGCAAGCGGCAATATTATTTATCACTTCGATTGCTATCGTATACAAAAAATTCAGGAAGCCCTCGACTTAGGAGCTGAAGAATATCTCTACTCAGGGAATTATTGCTTCATTGAGTGGTCCGAAAATATTGCCCCTATCCTACCCGATTATATAGTCAATGTGGACATCACCGAACTTGAAGACGGATCGAGATCAATACAAATAATTTGATAATAGTGTTCTATGCAAAAGAAGAAAAATAAAAAAATACTCGAAATAGTAAAAGCTGCACGAAAACAAAGTCGACAAGAAGAAATAAATTTGCACGGTAAACCTGTCAACGTATCGAAAGTAGTGACATCAAAAAAAATTTATACCCGTAAAAACAACAAACTGGAATATTAAACCACATTAGTCACATAGTACACTTTAGGCTTACTAAATAAATAGATGATCTGTTTAAGCGGTATTCAACAGTTCAATGATTCAATAATAACTAAAGTGTACTATGTGACTAATGTGGTTTAAATATTTTCAACGCTATCAATTATACTGAAAAGTTCGTTCAAAGTATCAGCACGTAACATGGCGATTCGTGTCTCTTTAAAGTTAGGAATACCTTTAAAAACTGGTGTTGCAGCTAAATGTCTTCGGCTATGAATAATTCCCTTTAACCTCTGATTTACAACACTTTCTATGGGTGTATTATCATCTATATCCAACCATCTGACAGAGGCGATAACATGTTCTTTTAAAATTGCTTTTTGCTCTTCGAATGTTAAAGATTGTTTATTTTCTCCGGTAGCAAAAAAATGTTTTATTTCAGAAAAAAACCAGGGACGACCAATAGATGCACGACCTATCATCACGGCATCAACTCCATATCGATCAAAACACTCTAAAGCACGTTCAGGTGTTGTCACATCTCCATTACCAATTACAGGTATTTTCATGCGGGAGTTGTTCTTTACTTTACCAATTAATTCCCAATCGGCATCTCCCTTATACATCTGTGCACGCGTTCTTCCATGAATTGTCAGTGCCTGAATTCCACAATCCTGCAGCTGCTCAGCCAATTCAACAATGATCTTATTATCATCGTCCCAACCCAAACGTGTTTTAACAGTTACGGGAAGTTTGACTGCTTTTACTACCTCAGAAGTAATCTGCAGCATTCTTGGAATATCTCTTAACAACCCCGCTCCTGCCCCTTTTCCGGCAACCTTTTTAACAGGACAACCGAAATTGATATCAATAATATCAGGCTGTGATTCCTCAGCAATTCGTGCTGCTTCAGCCATAGAAACAGGATCATGACCGTAAATCTGAATAGCTATTGGCCTTTCCTCTTCATAAATAGTCAACTTTTGCTGTGTTCGGTTTACACTTCTTATAAGTGCTTCAGAAGAAACAAATTCAGTATATAACATGTCGGCACCAAAACGTTTACACAGAAGCCGGAATGCCGGATCAGTGACGTCCTCCATTGGTGCAAGAAACAATGGTTTATCGGGATATATAATATTGGAAATACGCATTTCTTTAATTTGGGATTGCAAAGATAGAAATATAATTCAATTCATTACAACTCATTTATAGCAAGCTTTGTTCAAAAAACATCAAAACTCCTGAGAAAATTTCAGAAGTAAAGTTGAAATAATACCTGACTTGCTTATATTCTGAGATACAATTCATTTAATTATCTTTGCAAAGAATTTGAACAGGAAAAAGATGAAAAAAATAAACATAACAATAATATCACTCATCTGTTTTCATATGATATTTGCTCAAACGGTAAAGTATTCTCCTGCCTGGTTTGGTCCGAATGCGAATCCTGTACCAGAATTTACTGATGCAACGATACCATCTGTAACCAGCGTACAACTCACGGGTGATTATTATTTTGGATACGGTGATGAAACTCTAAACGGTTACTTTAAAATTGAAATACCTCTTCTGCCAGAACGCGTTTCATTTAAAATCTGGACATCAGTATTGGAACATTACAGGGTTACTGAAACAGTGAGTAATATGCGACAAATGAATGGTGTTACATCTGGTAAAGCCAACGGTGACTTTTATGTTCAAACAAGAATTTCTTTAATGAAAGAAAATTTAATAAAACCTGCAATTATATTAAACAGCACCTTAAAAACAGCCTCAGGAACTAATTTTAAAGAAAGACGTTATTTTGATACCCCGGGATATTATTTCGATGTAGAAATAGGAAAATCTTTGATAATCAACAATAAGATAATCAACGAAATAAGATTTGTGGGTAACGCAGGATTTCTGTGTTGGGAAACGACAAACAGTACTCAAAATGATGCGCCAATTTACGGGGGAAAAATAATCATTGGAAATAATGACTGGAAATGGGAAAATACCTTGTCAGGATATTATGGTTGGATGCATACAAATCCTACTTACGGGAGCAGCTATGGTGATACACCACTAGTATATGCCACAAAATTTACTTTTAAAAAAAATAAGATAAATTACTTTACTCAATATCAATATGGTATTAAGGATTTTCCTTACCATCAATTAAGAGCTGGTATTAGCTTTTCAATAGAAAAGTTAACACCACAATTCGCAAATAAAGAATGAAAAGAGAAGAAATTGAAATAATGGCTCCGGCTGGTTCATGGGAAAGCCTGGCTGCAGCAATTCAAGCCGGAGCCGACTCGGTATATTTTGGCATAGAAAAATTAAATATGCGGAGTAAATCAAGTAGTAATTTTACTACTGCTGATTTAAGAAAAATAGTAAATATCTGTAATGAAAATAAGATTAAATCATACCTGACAGTAAATACAATTTTATATGATGGTGATCTTAATTTAATGCGCGAAATTATAGATGTAGCAAAGGAAGTTAAGGTATCAGCCATCATTGCTTCGGATGTTGCAGCATTAATGTATGCTAATTCAATTGGTGTTGAAGTACATTTATCTACCCAACTTAATATATCTAATGTTGAATCTCTAAAGTTCTACGCTCAATTTGCCGATGTTGTTGTTCTGGCCCGTGAACTGAATATGAATCAGGTGGCAGACATCTATCAGAGTATAGTCAATGATAATATAAGAGGTAAAAATGGAGAATTAATAAGAATAGAAATGTTTTGTCACGGTGCTTTGTGTATGGCTGTTTCAGGAAAATGTTATTTAAGTCTGCACGAAAAAAATCTTTCTGCCAACAGAGGTGCCTGCAATCAAATTTGCCGTCGTGGATATATTGTCAGAGATAAAGATTCAGAGATTGAATTAGAAGTTGATAATGAATATATTATGTCGCCCAAAGATTTAAAAACCATCGGCTTTGTCGACTCAATGCTTCAATCGGGCGTAAGGGTTTTTAAAATTGAAGGCAGGGCGCGTGGTCCCGAATACGTCAAAACAGTGGTTTCCTGCTACAAGGAAGCAATTGAATCATGTTTAGAGGGTACTTATACTCCTGATAAAATTAATGACTGGAACAGGCGTTTAAGCCGCGTATTTAACCGAGGTTTCTGGAATGGTTATTATTTAGGACAAAGATTAGGCGAATGGAGTGCTAATTATGGTTCTGAAGCTACTCATAAAAAGATTTATGTAGGTAAAGTTACCAACTATTTTAGTAAATTAGGAGTAGCTGAATTTCTTTTAGAAGCACAATACCTTTCAGTTGGGGATGAAATTCTTATTACCGGTGAAACTACAGGCGCCTACGAAGATATTATTGATGAAATACGTGTTGAGCTTAAGCCGGTTGAAAAAGTTGAAAAAGGTACTTATTTTTCTTTTAAAACCAGTGAGTTGGTTAGACGAAATGACAAACTTTATAAAATTGTTGAAGTACTTAAATAAACCATATAAGACATATAAGTTTTTTATGAAACATACTTATAAAGATTAAAAGTACTACTTATATGGTACTTATATGTCTTATATGGTAAAAGAAAATCAAGACATTTCAAGCATACGCAAAATAGGTTTTACCGCTTTTACCCTGATACTTTCCTCAACTAAAATCTCAGGTGCTTCATTTTTCAGACATAAATACAATTTTTCTAAAGTATTTAATCTCATAAAATTACATTCATTACACGCACAGGTGCTATCGTTTGGTGGTACAGGGATAAAAGTTTTAGACGGACTCTTCTTCTGCATTTCATGTAAAATTCCCGACTCAGTAGCAACCAAAAATTTTTGTTTATCAGAATTGATGGTATAATTTAATAAGGCCTGAGTTGACCCAATAAAATCAGCCATAAGCAATACCGGTTTTTTACATTCAGGATGAGCTATTATTTCTGCATCCGGGTGTTCAGCTTTCAGTTTCACCAACTTTTCAACAGAAAATTGCTCGTGTACATGGCATGCTCCATCCCATAATAACATACTCCTTCCGGTCACACTGTTAATATAATTTCCCAGATTTCTATCGGGACCAAAAATTATTTTTGCATCTTTAGGTAACTGATCTATAATTTTTTTTGCATTAGTTGATGTAACAACAATATCAGTTAGTGCTTTTACTGCAGCGGTTGTATTTACATAGGATATTACAGTGTGATCCGGGTGTTCTTTGACAAATTTTTCAAATTCATCAGCCGGACAACTATCAGCCAATGAACAACCGGCTGCCAAATCGGGAACAAGTACTTTTTTTTGTGGAGAAAGAATTTTAGCAGTCTCTCCCATAAAATGCACACCACAAAGAACTATAATATCAGCATCAGTTTTAGCCGCCCATTGTGCCAATGCCAAACTGTCGCCTATATTATCAGCTATATCCTGGATATCACCTGTCTGGTAATAATGTGCCATAATAACAGCATTTTTTTCTTTTTTCAGCCGGTTGATTTCACTTATGAGTTGGGTTGATTCCATTTTTCAAATATCTATTATAATAATATATTTTTTTTTCAAAAATCTAATTGAAGATAATAATAGCTTGTTAGTTTGGTTGAAAAATAATCTCTATAAATTTGTTTATTTCATTATTAAAAAAACACTAGCAGATTTCAACATATTCCTTTACTGAATTTTACCTGATTCGTAAGTATATATGAACTTTTTCAACAAGCTGTTGATAGCTGCAAAGTTAGTAAGTTTTTATCATAACAAATGTTTATAATACTAAAAAGCTTGTTTAAATATAGGTTAACAGAAATGATAAGTATATCTTGCAATATCAAAAGATATTTATAAGACGGTACAAATATTTAAAATCCAACAAAAGTTTTAATATTTCTGTTCACTATTTATCAACAACAATTAAGCACTTTTCAATAGTTTATAAAAGAATAAAAATTGTATTACTACCCTTTCAAACTTTATATAGATAGAAAATGTTTGAATTACATTACTTTTGTAAATAAACTCAGAAATCAAATGAAAGTTTTAGTAACAGGTGCAAATGGATTATTGGGTCATCATGTTGTGATGGAACTTATTAAAAGAGCATTAAGTGTTAAAATTATTGTGAGATCCATTAAAAATGTTCATTTTGATTTAGGGAAAGTGGAAGTGGAAACAGGTAATTTTACAAACTATGGTGATTTGAAAAAAGCAGCGACAGGATGTGATGCTATTATTCATATAGCAGCAGCCACTGCATTGGATTTTTCTCATTATATTGATTATGAAAAGATTAATATAAATGCTTCAAAGCAGCTTTTGGAAATTGCTTCGGAATTATCAATAAATAATATCGTATATGTAAGTACAGCAAATACCATTGGGTATGGAAATAAAAAACATTATGCCGATGAAAAAAATAGTATTCAGTATCCTTTTACTTCCTCCTTATACGCAAAAAGTAAATTAGCAGCTGAAAAGATCTTTCAATCTTATTCAAGCGACAAACACATTGTTATTATTAATCCATCATTTTTGGTTGGAAGTTATGATACCAAACCAAGTTCAGGAAAATTATTATTGATGGGTTATGGTAAACGTATCATGTTTGTTCCACGTGGTGGAAAAAACTTTGTTTCGGTTAATGATGTTGCAGTTGCTTGTTGTAATGCCCTGACAATGGGAATTTCAGGACAAAGATATTTAGCAGCAGGAGAGAATCTCTCGTTTAAAAAGTTTTATAAATTGCAAAGTAAAATCGGGGGTTACCCGCAAAAAATTATTAAAATTCCGGATTTTATCCTTTTAATTATTGCGTTTGCAGGTGATATCATAAATTTTTTTAAAATTAAAACACCTCTTACCAGCGTAAATCTGAAACAGTTGATGATAAGAGAATATTACAACAATACCAGAGCAAGACAAGAGCTTTTGATGCCGGTAACACCAATAGAACAAGCCGTGAAAGAGGCCATTCATTGGTTTAAAACATCATCCTATATTAAATCATAAGTGATGAGGAGATACCTTTCTATTATCGCAATGTTAGTTACTCTGCAATACCTGAGTGCACAATTCTCGTCATCTGTTTACGTAGAAACGGGTGAAAACTATGTTTCTTCAGGAATATATACAGATATATACGGAAGTTTTTCGGCAAAAATTCAACAGTGGAAATTTGAGATGGCATCAGGTATTACCTTTACCGAAGCCAGGCAAAACAGATTTAATGCATTGAGTTTTGATGTATCCAAAGGTTTTCTGCTGAAGGAATTTGCTTTTACGGCAAAAGTTTTTTATCAATGGAAGCCTTTTTCTGCCAGGCTTCATGAACATAATGCAGGATTATTGTTGAGTTTTGATAAAAAAAGATTTAGTATTGAAACAGGTTTAAATACCCGGATTTTTAATCTGACAAACGAACTAAGCACGTTGAATAATTATCAACATACAGCTATTTGGGAGCCTGTAAATCTTATGTATAAAATTAGTTATAATTATCCATTTTCCGAAAAATTTAATTTCAGGGCTTCCATTACAAATTATGATGCATTCATTATCCAGCAGGAAACCAACCCAATGATCATCACAAAATTAGACTACCAATTGTCGCGATCAACAAAACTAAATCTGGGTGTGGGTTATCTGCAGTCTGGTTTGATGAACATTCGTGTCAATTATTTTGGCTATTTTATAAGAGGAGGCGTGCAATGGGATATATGATTAAAAAGGCGTTTCTGCTGTGCACCACAATTTTGTTGCAATATGCCTGTATTGGCGACGGCGACCTCACCGGTTTTATACGTTCTACCGACAGGATAGAAGACCGGTACAGATCTTCTGCCGAATGGAATAAATCCCATCAACCTCAAATAATCATATCAACTGAAGAGGATTACAATTTGTTGATAGCTGCTGACCTGCATATCGGAGATACAACGAATTACATCAAATTTCTTACGCATGGGGTTCAACCTGATATTGTCGCCATGGTGTTAGTGGGAGATATCGTTTCCGGAAGAGAAAAAGATTATGAAACTTTCCACCGCCTACTGCCTGATAATGAAATAAAACCAAGTTTTCTACTAGTAGGAAATCATGAGTTATATTTCGACGGATGGAAGCATTATTTTCGTCTTTTTGGTTCTTCTGTTTATTATTTTATTATTAAAACTCCATCAAAAGAAGATTTGTATATTTGCTTAGATTCAGGTAACGGCACCTTAGGCAAGAGTCAATTAATCTGGCTAAAAAAATTACTTGAAAACAGTAGAGATAGCTATGACAAATGTGTGATTTTCAACCATGTAAATTTTTTCAGGGATCGTCATACATTATCGACAAACCCATTAATCAACGAACTACTGGTATTAATGGATTTATTTGAACAATATCAGGTGAATTATGTGATAATGGGACATGATCATGTCAGAGCAGTAAATGTCATAGGAAAAACAACTTACCTTACTCTGGATGCCTTAGTTGATGAAATGCCAGATGCCGGATTTTTAAAATTAATGAAGAAATCTTTCAATTTAAAGCATGAATTTTATTCAATAAATGAAGAATAAGCTAATATTTATGATAAAAACTTCATAAGATTTTGCCAAATCAAAAAAAACTCCTATTTTTGCAGTCCAAAATTCAGAATAATAATATAATAACTCTATAAGCGATGAAAAGGACTTTCCAACCTTCAAACAGAAAAAGAAGAAACAAACACGGATTCCGCGAAAGAATGGCAACTGCAAACGGACGCAGAGTCCTGGCAGCCCGTCGCGCAAAAGGCAGATCAAAATTAACTGTAGCTGATGAAGGACGTCATAAGGCGTAAGACATCATATTCAACATTATAAAAAAGTAAAAATCCCGGGGGTTTTTACTTTTTTTGTTTTTATAGGTTTTTTAATGGAAAAGAATAGGATAATTTCATTAATTTTGGCAATTAATTAAAATGATTGAACTGAATATTCATCGATCAAAACTTCAGATGTATGGATTTTAAAACGTTTTGGAAAGAAAGTACTGCTGGTTATATTACAAAGCGAATTTTGTTGGCCATCATTATTTTTGTTGCCCTATCATGGATTACGCTCATCATTATTGATTTTTACACTCAACATGGCGAATCGGTAACTATTCCTGATTTACAGGGTTTATATGTTGATGAAGCGGAAAATATACTCGATAACTATGATTTGGACGCCCTGGTGATTGATTCTGTATACGTTAAGGATAAACCACTTGGGACCATTGTTGAACAAATTCCTGCAGCCAACTCTTCAGTAAAAAAGAACCGTTCCATTTTTCTGGTAGTAAACAAACTACAGGTTAAAATGATTCCTTTGCCGGATGTTAATGATGTTTCTTATCGTCAGGCCGACGCATTGTTAAAATCTTTGGGATTAAGGGTTTCCGGGGTCGTTTACAGCCCTTCAGAATTTAAAGATCTGGTAATCGATGTGAGATATAACGGAGCCCATGTAGCGCCTGGTACACGTGTACCTGAGGAAAGTTCGTTGGTTTTGGTTATAGGAAGTGGTTTGGGAGACAGTATTTCTACCATCCCATCATTGATAGGTATGGATATTACAGGTGCTAAGAGTGAAGCATTATCAGCATCCTACATTATAGGGGCAATGAATTATGATGTAACACCCACGGGGGATGAAGTAAAATACAGAATTTACAAACAATCGCCTGAACCAGGTCAGGAAATGCCTGCGGGTGCCAGAATAAATATCTGGTTAACAAAAGATCAGTCGCTCATTGAATCATCAATAAACAATTCAGAAGAGGAAGAAGAAGCATTTTTCTGAACAGGAGAAATATAAAGTGCAAGAAGATAATATAGAAGAAATAGAAGATGATGAAGTAGTTGCTGAACAGGAACTATTCGAGCATTACCGTTTTGTGGTTGACAAAGGTCAGGGCATGATACGGATCGATAAGTATCTGGTCAATATTATGGCGGGTATTTCCAGAAACCGAATTCAGGAGGCAGCTGAAGCGGGAAATATCCGTGTAAATGAGAAACCTGTAAAATCAAATTACCGTGTGAAGCCAGGAGATGTAATTTCCATTGTGCTGGCTTATCCACCTTCTGAATTTGTCATCGTTCCACAGGATATTCCCCTAAATATAGTCCATGAAGATGATGATATTATTCTGGTTAATAAGCAGCCCGGACTGGTTGTTCATCCCGGTTTCGGAAACTATGACGGAACCTTGTTAAACGCGATTGCCTATCATTTAAAAGATAATAAGAATTTCGATCCAAATGATTCAAGATTAGGACTGGTTCATCGTATCGACAAGGATACATCGGGATTACTTTTAATTGCGAAGACTGAGAATGCAAAAGCATATTTAGGAAAACAATTTTTTGAGAAAACAACTCAGCGAAGATACTATGCTTTGGTTTGGGGTAACGTCAAAATTGATAATGGCACTATTACCGGGGACCTGGCCCGTGATCCGAGTGACAGAATGCGCTTTACTGTGTTCCCGGAAGGGGAAAATCCTTATGCAAAATATGCCATCACGCATTATAGGGTTATTGAAAGGTTTGGCTATGTTACTTTAGTTGAATGTCGTCTGGAAACCGGAAGAACCCATCAGATACGTGTACATATGAAACATATTGGCCATCCCCTGTTTAATGATGAAAGATATGGAGGAAATGTAATTCTGAAAGGTACGACTTCGGCCTATTATAAACTTTTTGTCAAAAATTGCTTCTATACTTGTCCGCGTCAGGCTTTACATGCAAAAACCTTAGGATTTGTTCACCCTCATACAAAAGAATTTATGTATTTTGAAAGTGAACTTCCTGACGATTTTAATAAACTAATTGAAATGTGGCGAGAATATGCCAAAGCTCATCTGAATTTATAAATATATGAAGAAAAACATCGCTATTGTTGCCGGAGGAAACTCATCTGAGGTGGTAGTTTCTCTGAAAAGTGCTGCCGGATTGTATTCCTTTATGGATAAAGAACGTTATCAATTATACATTGTAACCATCGTTGGTTGCCAGTGGCAGGTTGAAATTTCAGAAAATGAAAAAGTTGAAATTAATAAGAACAATTTCAGTTTCAGTCATAACGGGAAAACAATTCAGTTTGATTTTGCCTATATCACTATTCACGGAACTCCTGGTGAAGATGGAATCCTGCAAGGCTATTTCGATTTATTAGGGATACCTTATTCCACTTGTGGGGTACTTACTTCAGCTATTACCTTTAATAAGTTTACTTGTAATCAATACCTGAAAGGTTTTGGGGTGAAAGTCTCCGATGCGCTGTTATTGCGCGAAGGAAAAACTATTTCGGATGATGAAGTTGTTTCCAGTATAGGATTTCCCTGTTTTGTAAAACCAAACGTTGGTGGAAGTAGTTTTGGTGTGACGAAGGTCAAATCAAAAGAACAGGTTCAACCGGCTATCCTGAAAGCTTTTTCAGAGGGTAGGGAAGTCCTGATTGAGGCTTTTATGAAAGGTACTGAAATTACCTGTGGAATGTACAAAGCAAAAGATAAAATTGTTGTTTTCCCCATTACTGAGGTTGTTCCGCAGAATGAATTCTTTGATTTTGATGCCAAATATAAAGGGCAGGTGGAAGAAATTACCCCTGCCAGAATCAGTGCTGAACTTACCGAACGTGTACAACAACTTACCGCATCGATTTATGAAATTCTCAACTGTAAGGGCATTGTAAGGATTGATTATATAATTTCCGATGGAGATGTGATTAACCTGCTTGAAGTCAACACAACACCGGGTATGACTGAAACCAGTTTTATTCCTCAGCAAATACGTGCGGCAGGGCTCGACATTAAAAATGTACTGACTGAAATTATAGAAGGAGAGTTAAGCAAATAAAAACTGAATCTATGAATACTTTGCAGGAAATTCTTACTATAGTAAATGCGTCATTAGCTCAAATAAGTTGGAACAAGGCTCCTCAGGGCTTGTATGCTCCGGTTGAATATACATTGAGCCTTGGTGGAAAAAGAATTCGTCCGGCATTAACCCTGATGGCCTGTGATTTATTTAGTGATGATCTGGAACCGGCACTTAAGCCGGCACTTGGAATAGAGATTTTTCATAATTTTACGCTGTTGCACGATGATATCATGGATAAAGCCGATATCAGAAGGGGGAAACCGACTGTGCATAAAAAGTGGAATGATAATACTGCAATTCTTTCAGGCGATGTCATGCAAATTGCTGCCTACCAGTTAATTTCAGAAACTCCTTTACACAATCTCAAACAGGTGTTGGATATATTTTCCAACACTGCAATAGAAGTTTGTGAAGGACAGCAATACGATATGGAATTTGAAAGCCGCGAAACCGTTTTACCAGATGAATATCTGGAAATGATCCGGCTGAAAACGGCGGTACTTCTTGGTTGTGCATTGTATACCGGTGCTGTTATCGGAGGGGCAGGGGAGAGTGATGCCCGTAATTTATATGAGTTTGGAATTAATTTGGGTCTTGCGTTTCAATTAAAAGATGATTTATTGGATGTTTATGGAGATGAGGCTTCTTTTGGGAAAAAAGTAGGGGGAGACATTCTCTGTAACAAAAAGACATATTTATTAATTCAGGCAAAAAAATTAGCGGAAGGAGATGTCAGATCAACATTAACCGGATGGCTGTCGCACCCCAATCCGGATCCCGAAAAAAAGATTCAGAGCGTCACTTCAATTTATAATCAACTGGGAGTCAAAAAAATATGCGAAGACACCATGAGCGTTTATTATGAAAAGGCCATCGCATTTCTTGAAAAAGTCTCTGTTGAGTCATATAAAAAACAGGAATTGAGAAAATTAGCTGAAAAATTAATGTTTAGAAACGATTAATTTTTTTATCTTTGCAGGAGTGATAGACATTTTTGCAAAAAGTTCAATATTCCAGTTAATTATTATACATGCCCTACCGTCGTTTACCTAATACTGATCAGTCGCGTTTACGAGCTTTACGAACTGCCATTCAAAAAGAAGAGAAGCTTGGTTATAACAATCATATTATAGCTTTTAAGACCATATTAGAAGCAAAAAATTTTCTCTCACAGTTTGAGAAACAACAGTTACAGTATCAACAGACGCTTGATAATCAAATAAATGCCAATAGAAGGTATCAGCAGATAATTCATAATGCACGTCTTTATATTTCACATTTCATTCAGGTATTCAATCTGGCAGTTATCAGGGGGGATATAAAAAAAGAACACAAACTATTCTACGGTCTTGACCCGGAAGTACACAATGTTCCTGATTTAAGTACTGAATCTTCTTTATTGCAATGGGGAAAAGCGGTTGTGGATGGAGAAAACGAACGAATCAGAAACGGCGGTTTACCCATTTATAATCCGGCAATTGCCAAAGTAAAAGTTCATTATGAAGTTTTCAAAGAATATAAATCTACACAAAAAATTCATCAGAATACTACTACACGTCAGTGGGAAGAGCTTGTAAACCTTCGCGTTAAGGGAGATGCTATTATTCTTGAAATATGGAACCAGGTAGAGGAACATTATAAAAATTTAAGTCCTTACGAGAGACTCGAGCAATGTAAAGACTACGGTTTAATTTATTATTACAGAAAAGGGGAAAAAGAAATTACAAAATAATTTCTGAGGGTGTAATTATTTTGTTCATCATGATATCAAAAGAGGCCACCGGAATATTATCATAGACTTGAAAATCATAACAGATACCCCATTTTTCTAGTTTTTTATTCTTAAAATACCTGTCGTAGTACCCTTTACCTCTACCCAGCCTTCTTTTTTTTCTGTCAAATGCAACTCCCGGGACAATCACCAAATCGACCAGTTTAAGATAGTCATTACCCGTCATGGGCTCCATAACACTCCAGTCGCCTTTGGCAAGACTGGCCTCAGTACTAAAGGGTCTGATGGTCATATGATGACCTTTTACCACAGGTAATAACATAGACTTTGTGTTACTCCATTTTCTGATAAATTCATGTGTAGGAAGTTCGTCGGGCATTGACCAGTAGAGCAATATGGTTTTGGCTTTGATAAATTCAGGGCTGGATTCAATTTTCCGGAAGACAGCTTCAGCAGATTTTTGTTTTTCTTCCTCAGTAAGATTTTTTTTTAGGGTTCTTATTTCCTGACGTATTTTTTCTTTCTCAAAAATGATGACCTCATTTTCATCTTCATCTTTCAGAAAAGATCTTTTATAATGTTGCAGAATATCATATATACGTTTAAATATCATAGGCATCTCAGATTATAATTGACCGGATTCAACCAAAACAATCACTCTCTCAACAATTCTATCATTACCGCCGGCATCATATTCTGATTTTAAATTTGATCCGAATATTCTTGCTACTCCCTGCCAGAAAAAGGCTGAAACACCTCCTCTGTAGGTCTTTATTAAATCGTAGGAAGTGGAGTTACATTCTCTGTCTATTAGCTTCAACAATAATTTCCCCTGATTAAAGGATAGTTTTCTTAAATCAGGTTCATATTTATTGAAGACTTCCTTTTCATACTTAGCAAGATATTTCTTTTTGTCACTTTCTTTGGGCATTTTTGAAATCAGGGCGTCAACCCGGTTTAGTTCTGAGCTGACTATCTTTGCGAATGGCAGTGCTTTCTTTACATCACGCACCGTTCGCCAATAAAATTCTTCTTGTCTTTTGCTTGTGAATTTAATTTTCGGATAGACATAGATATCTTTCAGGAACGCAAGATAAATGGTGTCGCTACCATCTACCTGCATCCATACTCTCTGACTTCCCGGCGGAAGCTTTTCCGAAGTGTTCTCTGCGGGAGAAGCTGTGTTAAAACCGGAAAGTAAGATAAAAATCAATAATATTTGAAAATGTATTTTCATCGCTGCAAATGTAGGAAAAATGAATCAAAAAGCCAAGAAAAATTTATAAATATACTAATAATCAGTAGTATTAAACTTTGTTTCTGTTGATTTTTAATAATTGTGATTTTATCTAAATTAATGAATAAAAAATCGTCGGAAAAGTTTAAGTTTTATACTTTTGATTTGTTTTGTTTACAATTAAGAATCACCTAAACCTCTTTATCATGAAAAGAACTACTTCTTTGATGATAGGTTGTCTGCTTATGTTTTATATCAACGCGCAGATACCCTGTTTATTTCCCTCTTCCACCTCTGTTGCCGCAACTTCTGTTGCCGATTTGAATAATTGGTCGGCTTTTCATAATCCTGCTCCTTTGTCGGAACTTGAGAATCCGCAATTATTTATTCAGGCAGATAACCGTTATAATATAACAGCTCTGTCAACGAAATGTTTTTCAATTGCTTATCCGACAAATTATTTTGTTTCAGGAATTGCCTTTTCACATTTCGGGTTTTCTCTGTATCACGAAATGATGTTGGGACTGGCTTTTGCCCGGAATTTTTCGGATAAATTTAATATCGGTCTGCAATTCAATTATTTGGCCGCCTATTTCCCATCCTCTAATAGTTATCACGGCACTTTTTTTCCACAAATAGGATTAAACTTCCCGTTGAATAAAACTTTCATTATGGGTTTTCATGTGTTCAATCCTTTTCAGTCAAAACTAAAGTCGGATTTTACTACAAAACGCTTGCCAGCAATTTTTAGTGTTGGATTTTCGACAAAATTTTCGACAAATTTTACATGGAGGGTCCAGGCAGATAAGGAAATCAGCAGTAATTACCGATTTGCAACAGCTGCAGATTATCAAATCAGTCAGGTGCTTCGTTTTCAGGCAGGCCTTTATGGATATGAATATCTGATTCCATGTTTAGGGTTCGGGTGTAAATTTAAGCGATTCTCCCTTGATTTGATTACCGAACTTCATCCTTTGCTGGGCCTGACAACTATGGCCGCTATGAAATTCATGTTTCCTGCAAAAAAATAATAGTCTGCATTTAACATAATCACCTATCATGAAATTATTTTATTGTTACCTGTTTGTTGTATGTAGTTGCATAGATTTGTTTTCACAGAATCAGGAGAAAACACAAGCCATCGAAGAGTATATTGCTGATATTTTTGAACAGTATACAAGTGAGACAGAAGAGGATTTAAATTTCGAATTGTTTTATGAACAATTACTTGAACTTTCCTCCCAACCGGTAAATCTTAATAATGCTACCAGAGAAACCCTCGAAATGATGCCTTTCCTGTCGGATATTCAAATTGAAAATATCCTTTATTATATTTATAAATTCGGACCTGTGAGAACCATCTATGAGTTACAACTGATCGAAGGACTTGATATGACTGATGTTCGTTATATGCTTCCATTTGTAACGGTTGGCAGTCAAAATAAAGTAACGCCACCTATCAGGTTAGATGAAGTGTTTAAGTATGGCAGAAACGAGGTATTGTGCTCTTTCAGCAAAGGGCTTGAAAAGAAAGCCGGTTATTATGGAACAGAGAATGACTCCTCGTGCTACAGAGGTAATAATCTGTATAATTATTTCAAATACAGGTTTGAATACAAAGACAGAGTGATGTTGAATTTTACAGCTGAAAAGGATGCTGGCGAGGGGGGATTGAAGCTCAACCACAATATATATGATTATTACTCTGCATCTGTTCAGATAAAAGGGATTGGATTAATTAAAAATGTTATCATAGGCGATTATCAGGCAGGATTCGGTCAGGGAATAGTAATCAAACAAGCATTCACCAGTGGAAAATCATCGGCGGCAACCCAAATATTGTCGGTAGGTAACGGATTTAAAAGTCACCGTTCAACCAATGAGTATAATTTTCTGAGGGGATGTGCTCTCACAATAGAACGTCGAAATGTAAACTTACACTTTTTTTATTCCAATAAACCAGTTGACGGAAATGTTCATGAAAACAGTTTTTCCGGATTTTACCAAACAGGATATCACAGAACAGAAGCCGAATTTCAAAAAAAGAATACAATTAAACAAATGCTTTATGGCGGAAATATAACCCTGACACGCCCTTCATTCCAGTTAGGTATAACTTCGGTATTCATGCAATTGGATCATGAACTGACTTTGAAGGAAAAGCCATATAATTTATTCTATTTTCAGGGCAATAAACAGTTGGTTACGGGAATAAATTACAGGATAAAGTGGAATAAGTTTAATTTATTCGGAGAAAGTGCGATAACAAATAACTCACTTTCCACAATCAACGGAGTAACATTTTCTCCCGTTCCCAGAGTGAATGCAGCACTCTTGTACAGAAACTATGCCCCGGAGTTCAATGCTGTTTTTGCATCGGCCTTTTCAGAAGGTTCTAGTGTATCGAATGAACGGGGATTATACTTTGGAGTGGAAATGACACCATTTAAATACTGGAAGCTAACTGCTTATGCTGATAGTTATCAGTTTCCCTGGATTAAATATGACATTGATATGCCGGGTAACGGGAAAGATTTTCTTTTACAGGCAGACTATTCTCCCTCACGCCGGGTGGATATGTTCTGGAGATTGAAATATGAGCAAAATTTAAAGAATTTGTCCGGCTCAGATCAAACAACAGCGGTGATTTTACAAAACAGTAAATCCTCACTGAGATATCAGCTGGTTTTTGCATCCGGAAATTTTACCTTTAAAAGTCTTTTTGAAGGGAATCTCATAAAAAAAGGCAGGGAAGCATTAACATACGGCCTTGCGGCACTTCAGGAGCTTAGTTATTCCAGTCAAGGTTTTCCTTTATCGTTTGATGTAAGATATCTTATTTTTGATGCTGTAGATTATGACAACCGGATCTATACCTATGAAAAAGATGTTCTCAATTCATTTTCCTCCCCGAATTTCTCAGGATTAGGGAGCAGATACTATGTCAATCTTAAATATAGCCTGACGAGAAATATATCGGTTTGGTTAAAATTTTCACAAAATATTTTTGCCGACGACAGAGAAAGTATCGGTAGTGAAAATGAATTAATCTCCGGAAATAAAAAAACAGAAATAAAATGTCTTTTCCGTTGGAAATTCAGTAATTATTGATATTTTTATGGCGTTATTTGCCAATAAAACAAATATTTCGCTTTATTTTGCAATGTCGACATTGCAAAAACATAAAATATGTTGTACTTTTGTGCTCCAATTGGCGATTCAAGTCAACGGAGCAGTATATAAGCAAAATTATTAACATTAATATAAAGAATGAATTTACTAAACCAGATCATGGAGCGGGCCAAAGCAAATCCACAAAGGATTGTTTTGCCTGAGGGCACTGAAATCAGAACATTGAAAGCGGCAGATATCATTTTGAAAAACGACGTGGCCCGTCTGATATTGATTGGAAACGATAAAGAAATCAAAACTCTCGCGAAAGAAAATCAACTCGAACATATTACAAAAGCTGAAATAATAGATCCGGAAAAGGATGTTATTATTGATCAATATTCCAAATTGCTATACGAGATACGCAAAAGCAAAGGAATGACAATGGAGGAAGCGGGACAACTTGTCAAAAATCCTTTGTATCTGGCTTGTCTGATGATAAAAAACGGTGATGCAGACGGTGAGTTGGCAGGAGCAAGTAACACCACGGGAGATGTGTTGAGGCCGGCTTTTCAGATCGTAAAAACGAAACCCGGAATTTCAGTAGTTTCAGGGGCGTTTTTAATGTTTACCCCTACGCCACAATATGGAGAGAACGGATTGCTTATTTTCGCCGACTGCGCCGTAAATCCGAATCCATCAGCAAAAGAACTTGCCGACATTGCTTTATCCTCAGCAGAAACAGCACGTGCTATTGCAGGATTTGAACCCAAAATTGCTATGTTGAGTTTTTCAACCAAAGGGAGTGCAAAACATGAAATGGTCGATAAAGTGGTTGAAGCAACCCGATTGGCAAAAGAATCAGATCCTTCACTGCAAATTGAAGGAGAGCTGCAGGCTGATGCTGCTTTGGTTCCTGAAGTGGGAAGAAGTAAGGCACCGGGTAGTAGTATTGCCGGTCATGCGAATATATTGGTGTTTCCGGATTTACAATCGGGAAATATTGGTTATAAGATGGTGGAGCGTTTCTCCGGGACTCAGGCTGTTGGTCCTATTTTGCAGGGGATGGCTGCCCCGATCAATGATCTGTCGAGGGGCTGTTCGGTGGATGATATTGTAAATATGATTGCCATTACAGCCAATCAGGCAATAAAAAAGTAGTATCACAAAGTATACGTTGAGATTAAATATTGAAAATATATAAAGAATAATATCCTATGGCAGAACCAATAATCGAACCGATTGAACGATACGGTTTAAGCAAGAGAAACAGAAAGAGGACCCTGTTTTCAAGAATAGGGGTAGTTGGTTGTGGAATGGAAGGGAGTGAAATAGCGACTACAGCGGCTGTAAACGGGATGGAAGTTGTTTTTCTGGAGCCAAATCCTGAAAAAATTGCCAACGCATATAGCAGAATTGAAGCAAAATTAGATGAGAAAATTACCAACTGGGGTCTGACACAAAACGAGAAAAAAGCGATTCTGGCTCGTGTGAAAGGTACGATGATTTACGAAGATTTTCAGGGTTGTGATTTTGTAATCGAAGCAATTCGCTACGATAATCAAACCGGTGAGCGTCAGGTGGCACAACGAAAGAAAGTTTTTCAGAACCTTGAGCAGGTATTGGATCCTGATGCCATCATTGCTTCGAATGTTTCGACGGTAGTTGTGACTGAATTGGCTGCAGAACTTGAATATCAGGAGAGATGTATTGGTGTTCATTTCATGATTAATACACCCGGCTCTAATATCTTAGAAATAGTTTCGGGCTTGCATACGTCTCAGGAAACATTCAAAAAAGTAAGCCAGTTTGCCCGTCTGATAAATCATCAGTATGTGTCGATAATGGAATCTGCCGGGTTGGTTAGTATTCGTCTTTTCCTCACTCAGTTAAATGAAGCATGTCAGATTTTGATGGAAGGGATATCGAATGTCGAAGACATTGACAAAGTGCTTACGGTAGGTTTCGGGCATAACCTTGGTGTTTTCAGGACAGCAGATAATATGGGAATTGAAAAAATTGTCAAGTTATTGAATAACTTGTATGACGAATACGGAAATATAAAATACAAACCTTCGCCTATTTTATTACGCATGTTCCGTGCTAAGAATTACGGAGTCAACACCGGAAAGGGTTTTTATACATATGATGAGTCGGGTAATCTTGTAAAACAGGAGGGAAAATAATATGAAGATATTGGTATTAAACTGCGGAAGCTCATCGGTAAAGTACAAATTACTTGACATGAAAACTCATGAAGTGTTAGGTGCCGGTGGCGTTGAAAAAATAGGGATGAAAGGCTCGTTCCTTAAACATACCCGTCAGGATGGTCAGAAAGTTATTCTTGAAGGAGAAATTCTTGAGCATCAGATTGCTATTGAATATATTCTGGGTGTTTTGACGAGTAAGAAGCATGGAGCTGTTGCATCTATTGAAGAAATAAATGCAGTGGGTCACCGTGTGGTTCATGGTGGAGAGAAATTCAATGCAAGTGTATTGATCAGCGATGATGTGATAAAAAAAATTGAAGAATGTATAGAGATAGCGCCATTACATAATCCGCCAAATTTAGCGGGTATTCAGGCAATTAATGAATTGTTACCGGATGTTCCGCAGGTAGCTGTTTTCGATACGGCTTTTCATCAGACAATGCCTGAGTATGCCTATATGTATGGCATTCCGTATACATTGTATCAGAAATACGGGATTCGCCGCTATGGTTTTCACGGTACCAGTCACCGCTACGTCTCACGGCGTGCCTGTGAATATCTGGGATTGGAATTTGAAAAAACAAAAATTATTACTGCGCATATTGGTAACGGAGCTTCTATTACTGCCATCGAAGGAGGTAAATCAATTGATACTTCAATGGGATTTACTCCTATTGAAGGTTTGATGATGGGAACCCGTTCGGGAGATGTTGACCTTGGCGTGGTTACCTTCCTGATGGAAAAGGAGATGATTAATTCAGTAACCGTTTCTACCCTGTTTAATAAACACAGCGGAGTATTGGGTGTATCAGGAATCTCTTCTGATATGCGTGACATTGAAAATGCCGTGGCTGAAGGTAATGAAAGGGCAAAACTGGCGCTGGATATTTACGAATACAGAATTATCAAGTATATCGGCTCGTACATTGCCGCACTCAATGGTGTTGATGTATTGGTGTTTACCGGAGGAGTAGGTGAGAACCAAACGGGTACACGCGAAAAAGTGTGTAAACATTTCAGCTATATGGGGCTTAACATTGACCTGGAAATCAATGCGAATTCAAAAGGAAAGGAAATGCTCATAAGCACTCCTGATTCAACGGTGAAGGTAGTGGTTATCCCTACTGATGAGGAGTATATGATTGCTTCGGATACGATGGAAATAGTAAAGAACTAAAAAATAACAGCCTCCTTATCCAGATAAAACGAACATTGCCCGGCAGCATTATGAACATAATTTGCTGGGTATTTTTTTGCTTCGGGTGTTTGGTTGATAATATCAGCAACAATCTTAGCTTTATTTACTCCGTTAATAAGAAAAACAATCTCGTCAGCATTGTTAATTGTTTTTCCCGTCAAAGTGATTCTTTTCTGTCCCGAAACGGGATGGGTTGCCACGTCAACAGTTTTTTCACTGTCAAGAAGTGATAGATTATCAGGAAAAATTGAAGCGGTATGTCCATCGTCACCAAGGCCTAACAAGATAAGATCAAACACTGGAAACCCGTTTTTTGCCGGGAGTTTACTCCTCAACAGGTTTTTATATCTGTCTGCTTCATTATCAGGAATATCTTCACCCTTCATTCTGAATATATTCTCCGCAGGGACAAAAGCAAATTGCAATAAAGCATCATATGTCATTCCAAAATTACTTTCAGGATGGGTTGGTTCCACACATCTTTCATCCACCCAGAAGAAACGGATGCTTTCCCATGGGATCAGCGTACGGTAATCTTCTTCTGCCAGCAATGAGAATAAGAATTTAGGTGTAGATCCGCCGGAAACAGCGATATTGAAATATTGGGATTGTTGTTTTTTTGCATTTGCTTTTTCTAGAATCAGATCAGCAACAGCCCGTGCAGAAAGTTCCGCATTTTCAAAAATGTGTGTGGTGTGTTTCATTAACTATATTAGTCTTATTGTTTTTTTACTAAAAGGAACAGAATTTATTCCTTCGGTTCCCGCCATTTAGTGTATTCATCATTGAATAACTTATTGGACTCCTGAGGTCCCCATGTATTACATTCATAGAAATACAATGGAATTTCAGGAATTTCCTGCCATGCTTTAATGATCGAGTCGACAAATTTCCAGCTGGTTTTCACAGCGTCAGCACGGGCGTAGAGGGTAGAGTCTCCTACCATACAGTCGAGCAGTAACCTTTCATAAGCTTCAGGAATCTTTGTTTCAGCAAGATCAGCATAATGGAAAGTCATATCCACATTATGTACCTTATATCCGGCCCCCGGGATTTTCATCCCAAAATCAATAGCAATACCGGCATCCGGATGGATACGGAGGATAATCATATTGTTGGGGTGTGTCAGACAAAGCTGCTTGAAGAGCTGGTGCGGCGCATGCTTCAGGTGAATCACCACCTCAGTGACTCTTTCAGGCAGGTGTTTGCCGGTACGGATATAGAAAGGTACCTCACTCCATCTCCAGTTGTCAATATATGCTTTGATAGCAACAAAAGTTTCAGTCTTTGAATTAGGATTTACTCCTTTCTCCTGACGATAACCGGGGTGTTGTATATCTCCGACTTGTGTGGCGATATATTGCCCTCTGACGACCTGTTTGGCAACATCATTCCCTTTGATTGGACGTAGTGCCTGAAGCACTTTCACCGTTTCGTTACGAATGGATTCCGAATCAAAGATTGCCGGTGGCTCCATGGCAACAATAGCCATTACCTGTAAAAGGTGGTTTTGAATCATGTCACGTAAAGCCCCTGAGCTGTCGTAATAGCCACCACGGCTTCCTACGCCGATTTTCTCGGCTGCAGTGATCTCAACCCTGTCGATATATTTTCTATTCCATATAGGCTCAAAAAAGCCGTTATAGAAACGTGTTACCATGATGTTCTGTACCGTTTCCTTACCAAGATAATGATCGATCCGGTAAATTTGTTCTTCGAGGAATCCGTTATGAAGTTTTTTATCCAGTTCAACGGCCGTGTCGTAGCTATAGCCGAAAGGTTTCTCCACGATGATGCGTTTCCAACCGTTATCTTCAAGGTTGAGGCCATATTTCACAAGGTTGGCGGCAACGACGTCATACAAAAAAGGAGGAATAGAGAAATAATAGATTACATTGTCTTTGATTCCAAGATTCTCAGATAAGGAATGAATATAGTTTTTTAATCCTTCAAAATCCTGTTCCGTCTGATTGTTTACTTTTATATAATATACCTGATTCAGGAAATTCTCAAGTTGTTCGGGTTCCGCTTTTATGCTGTCGCCGGCAAATTCGGTGAGTGCCGATCTGACATCTTTTCTGTTGGTGAGTTCATCTTTTTCCATGCTTCCTGTTCCAATAACAATAAAGTTTTTGGGGAGAAAGCCGCCGATGTAAAGCTGGAATATTGCCGGGAGCAGTTTACGTCGTGACAGATCGCCATTTGAGCCGAAAATGACAAGGATCTGGTCTTCAATATTTTTTTTGGAATACATAGTTATAAATTATGAGAGAAATTCATAAATTTTTTTCTTCTCTGTAACCAAACAAGTAAACAAAGCTAATTGTTTTTAAGAAATGAATTATCTTACACGAATTGATTGCCCGATCCGTAGAATTTTTTTAGAAGAGATCTTGTTCAAACGGCATAAGGCATTGACGCTGGTACCATTTCTGGCGGCAATTCTGCCCAGATTATCCCCGCTTCTGATTTTGTAGTATTTAGCTGCGGTAAGTTTCTTAACTTCTTTCTGATAATAAAAAGATTGTTTTTTTGTAATCAGATAATCTTTCATGAACGGTATTCCACGGTCAAAATCAATGATTTTCGCAGGATTCATGGCATTTCCAAGAAAACGAATTTCATAATGAAGGTGAGACCCGGTGGATCGACCTGTATTTCCACCTAAGGCAATAATATCCCCTGCTTCAACCGTTTGATCAAGAGCGACCAGCACTTTTGAAAGATGCGCATATACCGTTTCCAGTCCGTTGTCGTGACGAATGACCACATAATGGCCATAACCTCTTCTGTCGTAGTCAACAATGCGTATTTTTCCCGGAAAAGAAGCCACAACCGTATCTCCGGTTTCAAGTTTAATGTCAGTTCCGTAATGGTAACGATATCTTCTCGGCCCGAAATGAGAAGTTATATGTCCTTGAACCGGAATTTTGAAGTCGGATAAATTGATTTTTACTGAGTCGGGCAGACTATCAATGGCTATTTTGTAAGGATTAAGCCTTGTACTTGTCCAGATATTATTATAAATATCATCAGCCGGATGATTTTCCATAAGGTCATCAGTTTCATCATTCAGAAATTCCTGATAAATATTTGCGGAATCAGGTCTTGCAAATGAAGAAATTCTTTTGTCTTTGTCGTTGGCAAAAGCTGAGTTCAATACAGAAAATAAAACCAGCAGCAGAAAAGTACTTTTTTGTCGAATAGTCATGAGAAAAAATTAGAATATTTTTTAAATTTCGTCGTTTGCGTAAAGAAAATCGAGTTGATGTTGTTTGTAATCAAAGATTTCCTCCTTTTTAAAGAATCGGCTTAACTCGATTGCGGCTGTTTCAGGAGCATCCGATGCATGAATGATATTTTCCTGGACACTTACGCTGTAGTCTCCCCTGATAGTTCCCGGAGCCGCATCTCTACCGTTTGTAACACCTGCCATGGTTCTGACAATTCTGATGGCGTCAATACCTTTCCAGCAACAAACAATTACCGGAGTAATCATCATAGCATCTTTAATCCGCTTAAAAAACGGACGATTTGCCAAATGCGCATAATGTTCGAGCAGGATTTTTTCATCAAGCTGAATCATCTTCATTCCACACAGCTGGAGACCTTTTTTTTCGAACCTTTGTATGATTTCACCGATATATCCCCGTTGTATGGTACCCGGTTTGATAATGACAAGTGTTTGTTCCATGGTAATCAAGGGAGTTTAAACAGGTTTTGATTTCCAAAGATAAAAAAAAATTGCATTGCGAACCAAACCTGTTCGGTATTTTTAACTAATAATTCCCCAATTCACCGAATTTGTTTTGAGTTTCTTCAGTTGGGAAGATAAAATTACATTGGAGGGATTTTCTAATTTAGGGTCGTCATTCAGGATCTCGAGAACAAAATTTCTGGCTATTTCCAGCATTTTTCCGTCACGCGCAAGGTCGGCAATTTTTAGTTCGAAAGGCATTCCACTTTGCTGGGTTCCTTCGAGATCACCAGGGCCACGGAGTTGCAAATCAGCTTCAGCAATTTCAAATCCGTCGTTGGTACGGGTAAGAATTTCCATCTTTTTGCGGGTTTCGGTGGCAAGTTTAAATCCTGTAAGCAAAATACAAAAGGATTGTTCTGCTCCCCGGCCTACTCGTCCCCGAAGCTGATGTAATTGCGACAAGCCGAACCTTTCCGCGTTCTCGATGATCATCACCGAAGCATTCGGGACATTGACACCCACTTCAATGACTGTTGTGGCCACCATTATCTGGGTTTTCCCGGAAACAAACTGCTGCATTTGGTAGTCTTTTTCAACAGCTTTCAACTTTCCGTGAACCATGCTGACCTTAAAATCAGGAAATGTTTCCCTGAAATAATCGTATCCATTCATCACATTCTGAAGATCCATCTTCTCAGATTCTTCAATCAGAGGATATACAACATAAATCTGCCGTCCTAATGCGATTTGTTTGTGAATAAAACCGTTCAAAGCATGTCGTTTATTTTCATAGTAGTGATAGGTCTGTATGGGTTTTCTTCCCGGAGGCAGTTCATCAATGACCGAAACACTTAAGTCGCCGTAGAGCGTCATTGCCAATGTTCGGGGAATAGGGGTGGCAGTCATCACAAGGACATGAGGTGGCTGTACATTCTTTTTCCATAGCTTCGAGCGTTGTTCAACCCCGAAGCGGTGTTGCTCGTCGATAACAACCATTCCCAGATTCTTGAACTGTACCACTTCTTCAATCAGGGCATGTGTTCCTACAATAATATGCAGCTCGCCCGATTGTAAGCCGGTGTGAAGTTTTTCTCTGGCTTTAGTACGGGTGGAACCGGTTAGTAGATCAATAGAAACACCTAAATCTCCAACAAGATTTTTAAGGGTTTCATAGTGTTGATTGGCAAGTATTTCAGTCGGAGCCATCAGACAGCCCTGATAACCATTATCGATAGCTATAAGTAGCGCCATTAGTGCCACCAGTGTTTTCCCACTACCCACATCCCCCTGTAAAAGCCGGTTCATCTGTTTACCGCTACCAATATCCTCATGAATCTCTTTTATCACTCTTTTTTGAGCACCGGTCAGTTCAAACGGTAAATATTGATTGTAGAAAGTATGAAAAAAGTGTCCGACTTTTTTCATGGGAAACCCAAGGAGATTTTGTTCTCTCCATTTGGTTTGTTGAAGAATATTCAGCTGTATATAGAATAATTCCTCAAACTTAAGGCGTTGTCGCGCTTTATTGAGGGCAGTAGTATTTTTAGGAAAATGGATATTGATCAGGGCTTCAGTCAGATTCATCAGCGCATACCTTTTCAATACAAAAGCCGGAAGCGTTTCGGGAATTCCTCCTTTAAGATAAGGAAGAAGCGATTGCATGATTTTCTGTATCGCTTTGGAGTTGAGAAAGCCTGACTTCATTTTCTCCGTGGTATTGTAGAACGGTTGCAATCCCAGTTGTTCTACAGGGGGAAGCTGTGAAGGCAGTTCCAGCTCGGGATGTACTATATTGAACTTTCCATTAAAAAAAGAGGGTTTGCCGAAAACAACATAGCTTATGCCGGTTTTATATTTTTCGAGGATATATTTTATTCCCTGAAACCAAACCAGTTCAAGGGTACTTTGTCCATCAGTAAAAATGGCGGTTAACCGTTGGTTACGTCCAACACCCAATTTCTCAAAAGTAAGTATTTGTCCCTTTACCTGTATAAAGGGCATGTTTTCCGAGATCTCATGCAAATAGTAAAATCGGCTCCGGTCGACATACTTATAAGGATAATGGCGTACCATATCCTCTGCCGAACGGATGTTCAGCTCTTTAAGCAGCAGGTCGGCTTTTTTAGGACCCACTCCCGGCAGGAATTTGATATCTACATTTGATAAATACATGAATAGGGTGATTCTTTAACTGTTGAATCGAATATTTAAAATTCCTGTTTTAAATATAATAAATATACAGTTAAACATTTCAACAACATATTAAGATAAAAGTGCCTCTGCAATTTTCAAATCGATGGGGCTTGTTATTTTGATATTTTCGCGGTTACCTTCAACCAGATAGATTTTTACCCCAATATTCTCAACTACCGAAGCATCATCGGTGAATAAAGGAGTAAAATCCTGTAAATAGGCTTTGTGCAAAATTTCAGCTTTAAAGATTTGAGGTGTCTGAACCAACTTATATTTTGATCGATCCACCGAAATACTACCATATTCATTGATCTGTCTTATGCTTTCAACGGAATCAATTACCGGAATTGACGCACCGTTGATTTCAGCTTCTCTGAAACAAGCATCAATTGTACGGATACTAACCAAAGGTCTTACGCCGTCATGAACTGCAATCAATCCATCAGGTCCGGCATGTTTTAAACCGTTTTTTACAGAATGAAACCGGGTTTCTCCACCATTTACAACTCGATGAGGAACAGTAAAGGCATGTTTTTTGCAGAGCGCATGCCAGTTTTCAATTTGAATTTCAGGTAAAACAACAATAACATTAATTTTGCTGTTGTAATCAAGAAAGACTCCGATGGTATGCATCAGAACAGGTTTGTTATTTATTTCAATAAATTGTTTAGGAACAGAGGTTTGCATACGTTCACCTTTTCCTCCGGCAACGATAATAACAGTTTCAGATTTGTCTGTCATAAACATTATTTCTATTTTAATGAGCAAAGATAATAAAATTAATATATAGATATAACCACAACATTTTGTAACTTTGCGGTCAAAATTACTTAAACATGAAACATTTGTTCCTCCTTTTGTTTTCACTTTCCTGTACTGTTGGTTTGATGGCACAGGGTAATGCCGCCGGTAGTAACAAATCCGATTCAGTAAAAAACGCATTTCGTGTCATTTCTGAGAAAGAAAAAGCTGGAGGTGCCGGAGTTACTTTTCATCAGGATAAACGCATTGAGAAAGCCGTAATTTCAGCAGCTGAAAGTACAGGATCGGTGATACCGGGATACCGTGTTCAGGTATTTTCGAGTAATACACAGCGTACTGCCCGTCAGGAAGCTTTCAATCATGAAAGTAATCTGAAAGAAGCATTTCCTGAGATGAGAGTGTATGTCAGTTATAGTTCTCCATTTTGGAAAGTAAGGGTAGGCGATTTCACCACGCAGGAAGAAGCACGAAAATTTACCGAGGAATTGTTGTTAAGATTCCCGGAGTTGAAAGGCGAAACTTATACCGTACGGGATCAGATTTCAGTTCTGGCAAAATAAATTAATAAGCATGGATTTTAACTACAATGAACTCAAGCCCTTTGATCCGGAGAAAACCAGTCAAATAGCCCATCATTATCAGGAAATTATCAAATTATTGGGAGAAGATGTTGATAGAGAAGGCTTGCTAAAAACACCGGAGCGGGTTTCAAGAGCCATGCAGTTTCTGGTACAGGGATACGAACAAAACCCCGAAGATATTATCAAGTCGGCCATGTTCACCGAAGATTACCGTCAGATGGTAATCGTTAAGGATATTGATTTTTACTCTATGTGTGAGCATCACATGTTACCTTTTTTTGGTAAGGCTCATATTGCTTATATCCCCAATCACAATATTACCGGACTCAGCAAAATTGCCCGTATTGTCGAAGTATATGCCCGTCGCTTACAGGTGCAGGAGCGCATGACTACCCAAATCAAAGAATGTATCCAGAAGACCCTGAACCCGCTTGGGGTTATGGTAATTCTCGAAGCGCAACATCTTTGTATGCAAATGCGTGGGGTACAGAAACAACATTCAGTAACAACAACTTCCGATTTTACAGGGGTATTTCAGCAGGCAAAAACAAGGGAAGAGTTTATGAACCTGATCAAGAGGGGATAAATGCTGTTAACCCGGCAAATTTAACAGGTGATTTATTTGAAACAATCAAAATATTTAATATGAGATATCGATTCCGGATAGAATTCATAATCATTCTTATTATTTATTTTTTGTTTCCAAATAATAATCTTTCAGTTGATTCTTTAGGTTATGGTTGTAGTGTTAAATACGGTGTTGACCTTTTTTCCGCACATCATCTGCTGTATAATTATATCAACTATCTCATTTATAATGTTGTTCATGCAATCTTTCCTTCAATAGATGCTCTCAGATTAATGCAGTTCACTAATGCGTTATTCGCGGTGTTGTGTCTGATATTCCTTAGAAGAATAATATTAAAACAAACAAACGATACTTATAAAGCTAATATTTGGACATTCTTTGTTGGTGTCAGTTTTGGTGTTATGAGATTTGCCGTGGAGGCCGAAACATACATAATGCCCATTTTCTTTTCATTAGTATCTTCTTCGTTTTATTTGAGATATTTAAAAGATAAGAAAATAATTAATATTATTCTTTCAGGTGTTTTTGTCTCAATTGCATGTTTATTTCATCAAATCCATATATTTTGGGGAATAGGGTTGTTTATAGGACTTCTGGCAACTAATAAGATTAAACCTCTATTTGTCTACTCAGTGACAACATTACTTGTACCATTTGTTTATATTCTGGTAATGAATTTTTACCATAAGATTGATTTTTCAGTTGATAACTTAGTGCGATTTATGGGAGAGTATTATTATTCAAATAATGCAAATACTGAATTTGGACTAATCAATTTTATAGTTACGCCCATAACTTTTTTCAGGACATTCTTTCAGGTGCATGGTATTGTTATTGACGTTTTACGGTTAATACCTGTGTTTTACCTTATTATTCCTGTTGTTATTTGTTTTATTATTTTGTTTATTGTAAAAGCAGCAAAATCAATTTATTTCAGAAAAGCCAGATATAAAGAATACCCATTTGAATTTACCCACTTATTTATTTTTATTCTTCAGTTTTCTTTTGCATTTTACTCACATGGAAATTCAGAGTTTATGGTAATGTTACCATTTCTGATTCCACTATTTGTTCCTGCTTTTATGGAGTTGGATATCAAAGCAATAAAATACCTTGGATTAGCGATGTTGATATGGAATTTCTTCTTTGCTATTTTTCCTAATAATTATTTTGATTATCAAAATAATAAGGCGCTGTTGAAAATAATTAAGGATAATCCTGATAAAGTGTTTATTCTTAAGGAACGGAATATTGTTGTTAATCAGTATTACTATGAGATTGGAACAGAAGAATATGATAGATTAGTTGACAATCAAAATATGGAAGCGATCAAAAAACTCACAAAAGATGAAAGAGTAATTTATACGGATGTTCTCACCAAACATGTCCCATTCAACAGGGCAAATGTTACCAGTCCTTCTGATGACAATAATCTGATTTTTAAGCGTCATATCACAAAAATTGACTCAGACCTTGGAGAGTATTTTGTAGATGAAATTGTTTTACGTAAGAATCTCCTGAATTAGAACTCTGAACGTTAGTGTCTCAGATCTTTTGAGAGATATAACATGAGGCATAAGGAAATAACAGGCTAAAGTAAGAAATGTCATATAAACTATCTGAAAAAACAGAATCATTGATACCTCTTGTTGCAATTAAGGTTAATTGTGATGTCAGTATAAAGATAAATATGAAAGTGGAGGTAATAAAGATATATTGATTTATATTTTTCCAAATCAGCCCTGATACTATCCCCAGTATAATTAGTGCTGACAAAACCCAAAAATTGCCTACACTTGTTTGTGACATAAATGGATTTCTATCGAAAAACATCCATGTTGTTGTATCCCAGAGAATAAAAGGTGAAAAAGTTAAAGCAACCACCATTAATACTCCAAAAGGGAAAATTATTTTTCTTCTCCAGTCAAGTTTCAGATAGGGTCTAAAAAAGAATATTGCAATGGGAATTATTGCAGAGAGCCTTGTAGAAGCTAATAAGCCACATGTAATAATGGCGAAAATAAAATTACGTTCAATTGTCTTTTCTGATTTATGCCACCAAAGAATAAACATAAAGATCAAGAAAGCATTACTTAGAGAATCACTTCTTACAGCCACTTCCCACCAATAGGCTGGTGAAATTATGAGTAGAAACAGGAAAATGAATGACTTTTTGTAGGATGAAAAAAAATAATGAACAGTGGCAACAGTTAGTAATAGAAAGAAAATAAGGCCAATCCCTACATCGCCCATAAGATAAAAAGGGATATTAATGAAATGCCATACTGGAAATGGTGAAGGAAAATTAGTCTCACTGACATGTGTGTGAATACCATATGGATAATTACCTTTAAATAAGCCTTCCAAAAAAAATGTGACAGCTGACCAGCGATCTACTCTGACAGAGTAACGATCAATTTTAATTAGAAATACAACAATTAAAATAATTATTATGGAAAGGGTAATCCAAAATGCTCTTTTAAATGTCCGTTCGGATATTTTTAATGAAAAAACATTGAATAAAATAACTGCCGTCAGAAAAAGGGCAACATATACAGCTAATATTGCCTGAGAGTCGGCTCCGGCACGTGGAAAATACTTTAAAATAAAAAGCATATTCACGAATAAATACAGCAATATCTGGATGATAAATGGAGCTGATATCCGGTTTTTCAGTAGTTTCATGTCATGATTAAATAGATAGAGATAGCCCCAAGAATAACACCTGCAATTTGTTTTATCTGGATGCTTTCACCAAAAAAAATGACTCCACTAAAAAAAATTAAAATCATAACAGCAATTGCAGATGGAGGACCTATTTTACTTAGCGGGAACAATCTGAACACATATGATTGTAAAATGAATGCCAGACCATATACGATTAAACTAATCAAAATAAAAATCATCCATTTTTTGCTATACAATTCATTAAAAGAGGCATTCTTTACTAATACCTGAGCAATTACTGCCGACAAAACACTTAATATGGCAATCCAGTACTTCATTATTTATCTGCAAAATTCTTAAGTTTATCAACAATGTATATAGGCCTTTTCTTCTGCTCATCAAACAGAAATCCTATATATTCTCCAATAATACCTAAAATAATAAACTGAATACTAAACATTATTCCAAGAAAGACCACAATTGTTGTATATCCCGACACTGGTTGATCAATGATTTTCATTATTATACTGTAAATGGCAAGTAATATACTGAAAAAGCCGGAAATAAGTCCCAGATAAATGCCGATTTTTAATGGGACTTTAGATAAAGTAGCAACTGCAGTAACAGATAAAGAAAGTAGTTTGCTAAATGAATACTTGCTTTTTCCTTCTTTACGTTCGGGGGCAATAAAATCAAGTGTCGTTCTTTTAAATCCCATAATCTGAATGAAACCTCTTAAGAATCTTACACGTTCGCGGTAATTGTCTCTGAGAATTCTGGCAATTCGTTCGGAGATCACAAAAAAATCTGAGGCGTTTGATTCAAAATTATAAGGAGATATTAAGTTTAATATTCTATAAAACAATTTAGATGTAAGATTTTGTCTTTGTTCCTTTCGAACCATGTTTATGATATCCACATTGCCCATGACAAACCGATTGTATATTTCAGGGATTATTGCAGGTGGGTGTTGTAGATCGCTATCCATGCATATAATCATTTTTCCGGTAACATGATCAATGCCAGCAATCATTGCCGCTTCATGTCCAAAGTTTCTGGAAAAAAGAATTGATTTTACATTTGAATTTTCGGAGATAAAGTTGTCAATGATATCCTGAGATGAATCCGAACTACCATCATTTACAAAAATAATTTCATACTCGTATTTCTGTTCTTCAAGCACCTTTATCAGCGTATGATAGAATGTGTGTAGCACTTGTTCTTCATTATAAACAGATACAATTATTGAAATCTTCATTTATTTCCTGTTTAATTTATAACCATAATTTTGGTAATGGTACTTTTTGTTCCATCTTCGTTCGCACAAATTGCCATATAAATACCAGTACTCACTTTTTTACCATGAACATCCTTGCCATCCCATGTTGCAATGCTACCATTGGAAACTGTTTGGTAGATAAGATTTCCATTAAGGTCCGTAATTTTGACCTGAGTATTAGCAATAAGTCCTGTTATTGTTATGATCCCGTTGTAGTTTTCTCTGACCGGATTGGGATAAGCATATACGTTGGCATACACATCAGATGACTCTGCCGCATCGCTCTGATAGGATATAAGACCATTACTGGTTCCAATAAAGACCTCTCCTGAAACAGGATTGATGGATAAGGACAGGATATTATCCGACAACAAAGGGCTGTTTTTGCTGGTAAAATGAAGAATTGTTTCCTGACCATTTTCTGACATTAAATACAATCCTGAAGTCTCAGTCCCAACCCATTTTCTGTTTGCCCCATCAATAGCCATTGCTTTAATTTTCTCATTTTGAAGTAAATAATCGGCTAAACCTGTTCCGTCATTTCGGGGAATTTTCACTCTGGAACAGGTATAACCTTCGTCGAAAGCTTTTGAAGGATTATAAAAAAGTAGTGGTCCAATATCAGTTCCTGCCCAAAATACCCCATTCTTGTCTTGTACCAGACAATAATAGTAAGACGGAATGATATTGCTACCAACATTGTCTACGTCAGTCAGTTTTGATATAAACACATTTTTATCATCACTTTGGTCATTTAATGTTCCATTGTCATCCCAAACAAAAATGCCTGGGTTATATCTAACAGAAGGTACCCATTTTTGATTAGGATTAAGATTTGAGATTATAATTTTTCCTAAAGTTGGTAACGCAGCGCTGGGGTAATACAATTGGGTCCACTCGCCGCTGTTTAACAATATCTTAATAGCAGAAGTAGATCCCATGTTTGCAAAGAAAAGATTTCCATCCTTATCATAAACTGCGCCATCTAATCTTATATAAGAATATTCTGTAGCGCCGGGAACTGCAGTTTCTATGGTTGAATTTGGAGAGTTATGATGATACCAGTTTACAAAAGCGTCATTTCTGAATTCAAATAAACCATTTCCATAGGATGTAACAAAGAAATGTGTATTATCTGAAGGATCTACAGCCACATTAATAAAATCCCTGGCAGGTTTGTTCGTTATTGGTTCGATAGTAGTATTACTGATATTTTTCCATTGATTGTTCTCATAAATCATAACCTGTCCGGGTGTATTGAACGATCCGGCCCATCTACCACCTGCTACCATAAACATCTTTTCTCCAGCAAAAGTAATGTCCCATGGGATATTGACAGCTGGTCCCAGTGGCTTATGATAGTTGAGTTTTCCTTCAGACGACCGGTATGAAATGATTCCTCCGGTTAATCCGGCAAACCAATAAGTGTCATTTACGGCATCATATTCAATATCGGGCGAACTAACAATGTTAATTTCGCTGCTTTCAAATGATTCGTTTAGCAAATAAATCGTGCTGGTACCGTCGCCGACAATTAGTTTTTTATTAGAGAGGTTGGTTGTAGTAATATTTTTATCGGTAAGGAGGGGTGTCCAGCTATTGTTGGTCTCCATCCGGTATAGTTTTTTATTGCGTAGCAGCATAAGCTTTCCCGCAAAATTAAACATCGCCTGATAGGTTCCTGTGCCGGGTAGTCCGGGTGTGCTTTTCCAGAATTCGTAATTTACCAGATTAGGATTATTGGCATCTGCACTATACACAGTGTTGGCTGTTACAGCATATATTTTACCATTGAATATTGTTGTGGCGAGGACTTTTACTTCTGAGGAATTAGTGCCGATAATGTAGGTGTCAGAAATTTCCTTCTTTTTCATATTTAATACCAACATACCGAAGTCGCAGGATAAATAAGCAGAATCTCCTTTAAAAAATATATGATTGACCCCTTTTCCGGAACTCATTTGTTTATTGTACAAATCGGGAATATTGTTTACTCCGGCTGAATGCATAATGTCGATGTTGCCGTTTTGATAAATAATCAATAGCTGGTTATTGGTCTGATCAAAATCAATTCTAACAATATTAGCGTCACTTAAACCACTCATTTTGCTGTAAAAGCTCTGATCTTCAGTATCATTTTTGTTTACTGAGAATAAAGCTCCTTCACTTACGGCATAAATATTATTTGCCGATTGAGCAATTTGTGAAACACTATTATAAGCCAAATGTGTGCGCCATTTTCCCATGGCGATGGGTTCATTGGTCTGACCAAAGGAAATCAACACAAATAATGATAAAATGATTGAAATAAGACCCTTTTTCATTATAGATTCAAATATTTTTTTAATTCATTTATAGCTAACGCTCTATGGCTGATTTTATTTTTCAGTTCGCTGCCTAACTCTGCAAAAGTTTGTGAAAAACCATCCGGAACAAAAAC
>JAYFPP010000218.1:0-9280 GCA_034927635.1 Paludibacter sp. | reverse complement strand
ACCTCTTCCCATTCCGAACAGAGAAGTTAAGCCCGGTCACGTCGATGGTACTGCAATTATGTGGGAGAGTAGATAGCCGCCGTTTTTTAAAACCCTCAGCAGATTTAATGTTCTGCTGAGGGTTTTTTGTTTCACTTAACGCTCATCACTTATCATTTATCACTCATCACTAAAATACGTGGCATGCCACGTCTCTACGTTCTTCGCTCTTAGCTATTATCACTCATCACTTACAAACAGATGGAGCAACTCGTGTCGAAATCGCTTACGCGATTAAGGTCACTCGTTTGCTCCATCTGTTTGAACTGTTCGCTAATAGTTCTTCGCTATTCGTTATTACTTATTCGCTAAAAATCGTATCTTTGCAGAAACTATCATCACATTTCAAAGGTATTTTATGATCACAACATTTGTGTATTTTTTCTCTGCGATTAATGTTCTACTTGCATTAATAATGATTTTTTATAATTGGAAGATCAATAAAAATGTCTTGTTTCTGTCATTGTTTCTGATCTTATTTGCCCTGGAATCAACTATTTATAGCACCTATACTTATGGTGGCGATATAACATATTATACTTTCTTGTTTATACTTTCTCCTTTATTTTTTCTGAAAGCACCTTTAATATTTTTCTTTGTAAGAGGGGTTGCTCACGACAGATTCTATGTGAAATGGATTGATTTACTTCATTTAATACCCTTTATAATCCATCTATTTGCCAATATCCCATATATAATGACTTCCTTTGAAGACAAAATGGCTATTTCAACTTACGCATTGTCGAATCTGGATAACTTTAAGTATTTACAAATAAACCCATTCTATCCAAATACATGGAATATGGTTGGGAGGGCTATACAATTGCTGGCATATGTTGTCGCATGCTTTGTCCTGATACGTGTTATTAAGCCGAAATTCATGCATCTTACAGGACAACTGAAGTTTCAATACAACTATACCGTTATAAGATTAAAAATTCTATTGTTTATGATTCTTTTGATAGGAACCATTCAGAATGTTGTAAATTATATGTATTTCAATGAAGTGCTTGTGAGAAGTTACACTGATTTTGTGTATTTTATGCTCGATGTGGTAATGTTTATTTATTTTGCCATTCCCCTGTTTGTGTTGTTGTGTCCGAAAATGTTGTATGGAATGCCCTATCTTGAGACAAAACATGCCTCTGCTTATCAATTTGATAAAGAAAAAAAACTGTAAATATAAAGAGATAAGAGAATCAATGTTTCTTTGTAAATACTGCAAAGAATAGACTGTTCTCAATGCTGTTTCGTCAAAGGATCATATGATTAGCCTTTATCTCTTGTTGAAGAAATATTGATGCTGAGCTCATAAACTTCTCAGGTGATTCGGTTGTAAAATATTCAATATGATGATTCTTTGTGCATTTTCTTTCTATCTCAGGATGTCTTACCAGGTAGTCCTGTAGACTTTTAGCAACAATTTCTCCCTGTGGAATAATTTCAATATTATCAGGTAGATATTTTCGAATCGTAGGTGCCAGAAGAGGATAATGCGTACAGCCAAGAATTATTCTGTCAATTCTGGATTCGCTTGACAATAATTGCTGAATGTTCTTTCTGACAAAATATTCAGCTCCCTCAGAAAGATGTTCATTATTCTCAATCAAAGGTACCCACATGGGACAAGCTTCCATGCTGATATGAATTTGTGGACAAATTTTATGCGCTTCAATTGGGTATGATCCGGATTGTACAGTTCCTGGTGTGGCAAAAATACCGACAAATTTAGTCCCCGAAATTTCGTCGAGCGCTTCAACCGTCGGGCGAATAATTCCAAGTACGCGTCTGTCAGGATCAATCAGGGGTAAATCGCGTTGTTGAATGGTGCGTAAGGCCTTTGCAGAGGCAGTATTACAGGCCAGGATTACTAAATGACAACCCATTTCAAACAGTTTAGTCACACATTCGAGTGTGTATTTGTACACAACATCAAATGAACGTGTTCCGTATGGTGAACGTGCGTTGTCGCCTAAATATATATAATCGTAATCCGGAAGGATATTCTTAATTGCTTCCAGTATTGTCAAACCTCCATATCCGGAATCGAAAATACCTATTGGACCTGATTTGTTATTTGATGCCAACTTTTTCATTTAATTTCGTTTGTCCAGTCCCCACATTAATTTACTTTTCAATGAATCAAAAAAAGTATGATTTAATTGTTTTGCTACCCTGATAGTGTATTCTCCTTTGGTAACTTTCAATTTAACCCCCTCCTCAAGTCTAATCGTTCTTCCATCTAATGATATCTGATAAAATCCACTGCGGGTATGTACTTCAAGATCTATCACCCAATCATCAGGAATTACTAATGGCCGCACAGTTAGACTGTGTGATGCGATTGGCGACAGAATGATGTTCTTTGCCTGTGGAACCATTAAAGGGCCGCCAACACTCATTGAATAAGCGGTAGAGCCTGTAGGTGTGGATATGATCAGGCCATCTGCATGATAAGAATGTACTGCTTCCCCGTTGAGTTGAGCAATGATACTCATCATGGAAGAACTGTCCTGTTTAAGAATGGATATTTCATTTAATACATACGGATATCTGATTACTCTCCCATCGGATGTTTCTATTTTCAATAATGTTCTTTCTTCTAATGATATTTCATTATTAGTAATGGCAATCAGTGCTTTTTCCAGATCATCACCTGAAACATCTGCAAGAAATCCTAACCTTCCGGTATTGATACCGAGAATTGGTATGTTTTTTGATCCGATACGTGCTGCAGTATTTAAAAATGTTCCATCTCCACCAATACTCAATGCCAGATCTGCTTCGAAAGTATCCTGTTCAATGATGTGTTGATGGTTAAGACCGGACTTTTTATGGCTGGTATAATACTCATAAAGCTCTTTTTCAAGAAGCAGGTTTACCCCTTTGTTATCGAAAAATCTGAATATTTCTTCAATAATATTAAGAATACTGGGGCGGAAGGTATTGCCGAAAATGGCTATGGTCATATTTTTTTTGTTCGTTTTTTTCGATTATTTTTGTAGAAAAATAACTGATAATAATAGTATTGCAAAGGAAATACATATAAATCGAATTTGCAAGTTTTTTTTTAATCATGACTAAACTTAGTGTAAATATAAATAAAGTAGCTACCATTCGCAATGCAAGAGGTGGCAATGTGCCCGATGTATGTCAGGTTGCTCTGGATTGTGAAAGATATGGTGCTGAGGGGATTACGGTGCATCCACGACCCGATGAACGACACATTCGTTATCAGGATGTACTCGATTTAAAACCTTTATTGAATACTGAATTTAATATTGAAGGCTATCCGTCAGAAAGCTTTATTCAGCTGGTTACTTCTGTAAAACCTCATCAGGTCACTCTTGTACCCGATCCTCCCGGAGCCATAACTTCGAACGCGGGGTGGGATACGCTGAAACATCAGGAATTTCTCAGAAAAGTGGTGAATGTATTTCATGAGGCAGGTGTAAGAGTCTCAATTTTTGTTGATACAAATCCGCAGAATATTATTTTTGCAGCTAAAGCCGGAGCCGATCGTGTAGAATTGTATACAGAACCATATGCTGCCAATTATCTGACAGATAGAGAGAAGGCCGTAGCCCCGTTTGTTCTGGCAGCTGAGAAAGCACGTGCTGAGGGGCTGGGATTGAACGCTGGTCATGATCTGAATCTGGAAAATCTACATTATCTGATTGAACGTATTCCCTGGATCGATGAAGTGTCAATCGGACATGCCCTGATTTCTGATGCACTCTATTTTGGACTTGAGAAGACTATCAATATGTACAAGAATCAACTTAAATAAACACAATATCTATTAAAAATGAATAATTTAATGCTTATTTTGCTGCAGACAAATGTCGCTCAGGAGCCAATTACAGCAGTAACAACCGAGAAAATGAACTTGTGGACAATGGCTGTCTACGGTGGTCCTATAATGATTGTATTGGCCATTATGCTTGCTATTGCAATTTATATGTTTATTGAACGTTTGGTTACGCTCAAACAAGCATTGGAGGAAGATAAATCATTTATGAACCGCATCAGGGATCATATTTATGATGGAAAAATTGAGGCTGCACAGAAGTTATGTAAGGAAACAAATAACCCCATTGCCAGAATGGTAGAAAAAGGTATCAGCCGTTTAGGGCGTCCGATGAATGATGTGTTAGTGGCTATTGAAAATGTCGGAAATCTGGAAATTGCCAATCTTGAAAAAGGACTGGTCATAATGGCATCAATTTCAGGTGGAGCTCCGATGCTTGGTTTTTTAGGTACAGTGACCGGGATGGTGACAACTTTTTACAATATGTCGCTGAATAATACCGGAACGATACAACTTGCCGATTTATCACAGGGGATGTATCAGGCCATGGTAACCACTATCGCTGGATTGATTGTCGGTATTATTGCATATTTCGGATATAACTATTTGGTGTCCAGGGTTGATTCTGTTGTTCGTCGTCTTGAGGCAAGAACGATGGAGTTTTTGGATATGCTTAATGAACCGGCGTAATTTAGCTAATAGGTAATTGCTATTTAGTAATAGCGAATAGGTAATAACGAATAGGTAATAGCGAATAGTGACGTTATTAATATTATTTGGTATTAATAGCTTCCGGATTTAACCGGCGGAACAAAAAATATCTTTTTACCTATATTATGAGGATTTAAAAATCAATAACCTCCGGATTTATCAGGAGGAAAAATAATAAATATTATGTCTCTGAAAAAAAGAATAAAAGCGGAAGCGGGATTTTCAATGTCTTCGATGACAGATATTATTTTCCTTTTATTGCTGTTCTTTATTATGGCTTCTACCATGTCGTCACCAAATGATATAAAACTGAATTTGCCCCAGAGTAAATCAACTAACTCGACGCGTTCTGTAATTGCGAAAGTATCGATTGACGGATCCGGCAGATTCTTTGTTGCTAAAGGGAATGCTACCCCTGAACAGATAGCTCCTGAAATGCTGGAGTCCTATATTCTTGATTTGGTTGCACAGGACTCAACTACCTATATTGCATTACATGCAGATCAGGATATTGCTTATAAAGAAGTGGTCAGGGTGCTGGATATTGCTAATCAACATAAATTAAAACTTGTGGTGGCAACAAAAGCAACAACAAGATAAATATGAAGAAGTCTGAATTATACGGATATATTGGAACTATCATCAGTGTGATTATTATCATTCTGCTGCTTTTCTTTGTGTTCTTGCCGGGACTGAAAAATGCAGAGGATGGTGGTATAATGATCAGCTTTGGTGAAAGTTTTGAAGGTGCCGGTTCCACTGAGGAAACGACAAAGCTTAATCCGCAAACCAGTCCGGCGAAACCTGAAGTGAAAGAAGAGTTGATGACGCAGGCAGACAAATCGGTGGTTATCAATAATACAAAAAAAACGACCGAAACTACTCAAACAAAGGCAGATGACACTTATAAGAAAGAACAACAGGCTTCTCAACAGGCCGACGATCTGATAGGTGGCTCTTTTGGAGCTTCTTCAAATACGGGAAGCGGCACAACCAAAGGGAATGATACAGCAGGTAATCCCGTGGGAAGTGGTACTTCCGGTGGCAATTCCTGGTCGCTGAATGGTCGCAACTTATTAGGAACGATGCCCACTCCTGTTTATAATCAAAATATCGAGGGGTATATCACCGTCGAAATTCGCGTTGATGCGTCTGGTAATGTGATTAGTACTTCTGTGAAGAAAGCAACCATTTCTGATCAGGCATTAAGAAATGCTGCGTTAAATGCTGCCAAAAGGACGCGTTTCTCAACAGGTTCGGGTACAGTGTCGGGGACTATTACTTATAACTTTAAATTAAGGTAATTATGCAACAGGTATTTGTTTTTCTTGCTGATGGCTTTGAAGAAATTGAAGCGATAGCTCCTGTAGATGTTTTTCGTCGTGCAGGTATGAATGTGACAACCGTATCAATTACCAATGAGTTGCAGGTTCGTGGAGCGCATGATGTGCTTGTCGTGGCTGACGCTCGTTTCTCTGAGATGGATTTCAGCGGGGATTTTCTGATATTCCTGCCAGGAGGAATGCCAGGAGCGACAAATCTTGATAATCATGCCGGATTGAAAAAACTGATTGAAAAACAATCAGCCAAAGGGAAAGTGATTGCAGCAATATGTGCAGCTCCGTTGATTTTAGGAAAAATGGGATTGTTGAAAAACAAAGAAGCAATCTGTTATCCGGGATATGAACGATTTTTACAGGATGCGCACATAGCTACATCAGAGATAGTTAAGTCTGGTAATATCTATACCGCTAAAGGTCCGGGTGTTTCTATTCCCTTTGCTTTGAGGATTGTTCAAGATTTCAAAGGTAAAGAGTTTGCAGAAGCCATTGCAAAAGCTATGATGTTTTAAAGTACTTCTCAAGAAGAATCTTTGCCCCTGTAAAAGAACTGATTTCGTTGGATAATATTCTCTTCTCGGTTTCGTTAATCAGTATTTGTATCTCAGAATCACGATAAAAGCTATTTCTGAGCTGTTCATTAATAGTTTCGTACATCCAGTAGGTTGACTGCTCATTTCTTTGAGTGCAAAAATATTGATTTGCTTTTACGTGTGAAATAAAACGCAGCACCATGTCCCAAATCTCTGCTATTCCTGTGTTTTCAACGGAAGAGCACGGATGCACTTCGGGTGACCAGCCTGAGTCACTTAACGGAAACAGATGTAGTGCATTCTGATACTGAGTTTTAGCTACCATCGCTTTTTCAATATTTGAACCGTCACTTTTGTTGATGGCAATGCCATCGGCCATTTCCATAATGCCTCTCTTGATTCCCTGTAGTTCATCTCCTGTGCCCGCAAGTTGCAGCAACAGAAAGAAATCAACCATAGAATGTACAGCAGTCTCTGATTGTCCGACACCTACTGTCTCCACAAAAATTGTGTCAAACCCCGCTGCTTCACATAATATAATGCTTTCCCTGGTCTTGCGTGCTACGCCGCCTAATGAGCCGGCAGAAGGTGAGGGACGGATAAAAGCATTTTTTGCCACCGAAAGTTCTTCCATTCTTGTTTTATCCCCAAGGATACTTCCTTTCGATTTCTCACTGCTGGGGTCAATCGCCAGTACTGCAAGTTTATGATTTTGTTTTACCAGATACATTCCCAAAGCCTCAATAAAGGTACTTTTGCCTGCGCCGGGAACACCGGTAATACCCAGACGAATGGAATTTCCTGTGTAGGGAAGACATTTCTCTATTACCTGCTGAGCAATGTGTTGGTGATCGGGTAATGAACTCTCCACCAAAGTAACAGCCTGACTTAAAATGGCAATATCACCATTGAGAATGCCTGAGACATACTCATCAACAGAAAACCTGCGACGTTTGGCTTTAGGTGTTCTGTATGGATTAACAGATGGAGCAGACCCAATCCCTTCATTAACTGTAAGGCCTTTGAATGCAGGATCGTTCTCAGGATGTTTGTGGTGATGATGCATGCCGGCTATACTATCGCTCTACTGCGGGTTTAGGAATCACCTCTCCCTTAATGGTTAATAATGTTGGAGCCGTTCCTGCATTACTGAAAACAGAAATTGTTTTAATAAACGACCCGGGACGATTAGCGGGATTATAAGAGGTGGTTATTTCGCCGGTTTTGCCGGGGAGGATAGGCTCTTTTGTCCATGTAGGCGTTGTGCAACCACATGAAGCTTGTACTCTGTTGATTACTAAGGGAGCATCTCCGGTGTTTTTAAATTTAAATACGGTAGTTGCCAACCCATCCTGTTCTTTTATCGTTTTAAAATCATGGGTGTTTTTGTCGAAACTAATAACAGGAGTTTGTGCCAATAAAGCACTGCTGATGAATACACTTAATAATATTACACTTAACTTTTTCATGTTTATCTCAGATATATTGATGTTTATAAAAACAGTTTAAATTACTGCACAAAGTTAGAAAAATATTCAGGGATAAAAGTTTAAATTAATAATTAAGATTGAAAAAATACTTAAATCAGCGTACGAATACCAATTTGTTATTATTGGACAGTTCATGATGGTACCAATAACCGCTCTCATTAAATCCTTTCAGATCTTCTGCATTATCAATTTGTTGTTGAATCACAAAACGGGCCATCATCCCCCTGGCTTTTTTTGTGTAAATGACAATCTGTTTGAAACTGTCATGCTCATATTCAAGAAATTCAACGTCCAGCAAACGTATATTTGCTGTTTTTACATCAACCATTTTTGAATACTCTGAAGATGATAAATTTAGTATGATTTCAGGCTTCCCTGATTTACGCAGGTCTCTTTTGATGTGCTGTGTTACTTTTTCTTTCCAGAAAGGATATAAATCATTTCCTGCGTAATTGTTGAGTCTGGAGCTAACCTCAAGCCGGTAAGCCTGCATCAGGTCGAAAGGTTTCAGTATGCCATAGAGACCGGAAAGTATTCTGAGATGCCGCTGTGCATAGTTAACCTCATCCATGGTGAATGTTTTGGCATTTAATCCGCGGTATACTTCTCCATCAAAGGCCAATACTGCCTGTTTGGCATTTTTCAGCGTAAAAGGTAAATGCCATTGAATGAATCTGTCGAAATTAAGGTGGGTCAGTTGCCTGTTGATTCCCATCATTTTACCTAATTCTGCAGGACTGAGCTCCCTCATTAATTCAACCAGATAGGATGCCTCGTTAAGAAATTCCGGTTGGGAGTAGAATTTAATTTCTTCCTGTGTTTTGAAATTCTGAATCTTTGCCGGCGACAGTAAGATAATCATCACTTATAAATGTAAAAAAATGTAATACGAAACAAAAAAGGAATATGATGAATTCATATTCCTTTAATAAAAAAGATGAAAAGCCGTGATATTAGTTCACTGCTGCAGAAAGTTCAGCACCGGCTTTAAATTTAGCAACTTTTTTAGCAGCTATTTTAATAGCTTTCTTAGTTTTAGGATTGATACCCTGACGTGCACTACGTTCTGCTACTGAAAAAGTACCAAAACCGATAAGGCTAACTTTATCGCCCGCAACTAATGCGTTTGAAACTGCTTTAACTGTTGCATCGAGTGCTTTCTTTGCATCAACTTTGCTTAAACCCGCTCCTTCAGCGATAGCGTTGATTAATTCTGCTTTGTTCATAATTTTGATTAAATTTTTATAGATTAGACACAAGTAAATTGTTTAATAGACAGCAAATGTAATAGATTGAAATGTAAAAACAAATATTTATTGCAAAAAAAAATGTATTTTTTATCATTTAATTAAAAAA
>JAYFPP010000193.1:0-11889 GCA_034927635.1 Paludibacter sp. | reverse complement strand
TTTATCTTTATGCATTTGCAATTTTTTTTAAGAATTGCAAAAGTGCAAATTGAAATCCGTTTAATCAAAAAACCTCTGTAACTAACTAAATTTCAAATATTTCAAAGAACTCTTTTAGATTTTAATGGGACAGTAATGATTTAGATTTGTAAACTTTTTATCATTTCATATTCTTCTTTCAATTCAACACAGGATTGTGTACAGATATTTGCCAATTGCAAAACCAGAGCCGGTATTGCATCAGATTGTTGTTGTATCCCGGCATATTCCTGAATTGTCCTTGCCATATTTTCAAAATCATGACTGATTCCCATGATAGAAAACGATGGAATCATCTGATGTACAGCAGCATGTAATGAATCCCAGTCTTCTTCTAAAAAACTTTTATTCATGGCGTCAACCAGCCGGGGCGTTTGATTCAGATATAACGATATCATTTCCATCATCAATGCCGGATTTGATTTTGTACGTCGGTTCAGGTAGCTTAAATCAATACATTTGCTTTTAGGGGGATTGAATTCAGGTTTATTAATCTTGTCAGGGGCAGAAGCTCCCTTAACCTGACTTATTATTTTACTGTATAATAAACGTTCATCCACGGGTTTGGCAATATAATCATTCATACCCACTGCCCTGCATTTATCTAAATCCACGGTAGTTACATCAGCCGTCAAAGCGATGATAGGAATATCGGAATTCATTTCGTTACGAATATATTCTGTGGCTTCAAAACCTGTCATCTCAGGCATTTGCAGATCCATTAATATTATATCAAATGTTTTTACCTTCAATTTCTCAATAGCAATAATCCCGTTTTCAGCAATATCTCTTTCAAATCCAAACTCATCCAGTATTGTCTTCATCAACAATTGATTAAGCGGTATATCCTCGGCCACTAACACCCTGATATTTTTAATCTCAGCATCTAAATCCAGCACTTCAATTTCAGGTTCCGGTGACTCTTTGGTTTTCAAAAAACTTAAGGTAAAGCTAAATCTGGAGCCCTTATTGACTTCACTGGTCACTTTCACAACTCCTCCCTGAGGTTCTACCAACTGTTTTACGATGGCAAGTCCCAAACCTGTACCACCATATAATCTTGACGTACCGCTGGATGCCTGCTGGAAGTTTTCGAAAATCTTCTCTATCTTTGCTTCGTTGATACCGACACCCGTATCTGCCACTGCAAATTCAATGGTCGACTGTGTTTCATCCTCGTTGATTAATTGTGCGCTTACCGTAATACTTCCTTTTGACGTAAATTTCACAGCATTGCTGACTAAATTCAGTATGATCTGATGTAAACGTACCGGGTCGCCCAGTAATACTTTTGGGATATTCTGGTCGTATTCTATTATTAATTTCAGGTTTTTCTCTTGAATCTTCGTTTCAAATAAATGTAACATTGCAGCAATGGACATGTCCATTTTGAAAGGGATTTGTTCAAATGTCATTTTCCCTGCATCTACTTTTGCCAGATCAAGTATGTCGTTGATGAGCACTATCAGGGCATCACCACTCATTTTTATGGCAGTAAGATATTCTTTTTGTTTATTAGTAAGATCAGTCTTCAGCAATACTTTGGTAAATCCGATGATGGCGTTCATTGGCGTGCGTATCTCATGGCTCATGTTCGACAAAAACTGTTGTTTGGCCTTCACAGCATCTTCAGCTTTCAGGGTCGCTAACTGCGCTTTCTTCTTGGCTTCCTGTGCCACACTGGTAGCTAATTCAGCAAACTCCTTCGCTTTGGTTAACTCGGTAGCTATCAGCTTCTGGTCGGTAACATCCCGGGCTACGACAACCACGCCTAATACATTTTCAAGTTCATCTTTATACACCGACCCGTTGAAAAGCACATCTGTCAGTTTGCCATTCATATGTCTGAGTGTTAGCGGAGAGTCAGCTACAGAACCATTCGCAAAAACCTCCAGATAGACTTCTCTGGCTTTTTGTGGTTCAGTAAAATAATCAAAAAAATCGCTGTCGGTGAGTTGCTCGCGTGTCAAACCGGTAACATTGGCTGTTGCCTGGTTCATATCCATTATTTTCCCTTCTGTATTGATGGTTAGTAATGGATCTAAGCTGGCTTCGATCAGACTTCTGGCATATTTATTCGGATGTTGTATCATTTTCTTTTTGCTGTTAATTTCCGATTTCTTCAATCGGATTACGATGCCGGTCTTTTAAATGTTTGAACTGAGAAGGTGTGAGCCCGGTTATTTTTTTGAATTGATTGGACAAATGTGCCACACTGCTGTATTGTAAGCGGTAGGATATCTCTGTTAGATTTAATTCGTCGTACAGCAGTAATTCTTTCACTCTTTCAATTTTATGTGTAATGATAAACTGCTGAATGGTAATTCCTTTTACTTCAGAAAAAAGATTCGAAAGATAGGTATAATCATAATTCAATTTTTCGCTGATATAATCCGAATAATTAATTTTCGGCAATTCATCCGAATAATGTATCATTTCAACAATCACGTTTCTAATTTTCTCAATTAGCACTGCACGTTTATCATCCATTAACTCAAGTCCTGAATTGAGCAATGCCGACTTTAACTCTTCACGCTGATGGTCCGATATATCCTCCATTATCTCAATTTCTCCCAAATCGACAACGATAAAATGTAGTCCCAGTTTTTTTAGTTCTTCTTTTACCACCATCTTACAACGTAGGCTCACCATATATTTTACGTATATTTTCATCTTTACGCTTTTAAAAAATTAAAATTGAGAAAATAATTAAATCATTATATGCCGGAAAGAAATTGTGGAGGGAAAATGATGTGGGCAAAACTACATTTTGAGGGATAACAGGAAGTTGCCTGTAATTATAAATGACTATGGCGGATGATACAGATCCGGGATTTCAGGGTTTTGGCAATTATCTTACCTTTACTTATTGCGACATTGGTCTTTCTGCCAATGATTATATAACGCCATTGAATATAAGAAAGTTGTAAAGTTAGAAATTTAATCGGATAAACCAAGGAATTATGATGATAACTTATTTATCTGACACAAAATTCGTATATTTGCGCCTGAATTTTCTACAGCAATGAGCCATCAACAATATCCATCTTCTCTTCTCGAAAATGCAGTGAATGAGTTTTCTAAACTTCCGGGCATCGGGAGGAAAACGGCATTAAGACTTGCATTATACCTATTGAGACAATCAGAAGCTGATGCAGAGAAATTCGGGAATGCCATGATTCTGTTGAGAAAAAATATTAAATATTGTCAGGTGTGTCATAATATTTCTGATACCGATATTTGTCAGATTTGCTCACACCCCTCACGCGACAGCCATACAGTTTGTGTTGTAGAAAACATCAAAGATGTGATGTCGATTGAGAATACTCAGCAATACAAAGGTTTATATCATGTATTGGGAGGAATTATTTCTCCGATGGATGGTATAGGACCCTCTGATATTGAAATCAACAGTTTGGTGCAAAGAATAGAAAAAGAAGAAATTAAAGAAATAATATTAGCGCTCAGCACCACCATGGAAGGCGACACCACCAACTTTTACATTTATCGTAAATTGTCACCTTTCAATATAAAAATAACTACCATTGCACGCGGGATAGCCGTTGGCGATGAACTGGAATACGCCGACGAGGTAACTTTAGGCCGTTCCATTCTGAACCGGGTGGAATTCACAAATTCATTTAAATAATAGTTGAACATGAAAAAAGTATTTAAAAAGCTCACATTAATTTATTATCTGATATATTTTGCCACCATCGCAGTTGCATTTCTGGGATTCCAGTTGTTTAAGGCAGGCTATTCCATTGACGATAAAGGTCAACTGGGTATTGCAATTTCATCAGCTTTGATCATTCTGATCATTGGATCCATTCCACTTACGCTGGCGATATTCAATAAACAAACAAAAAAATGGGCACTCATTGAGGATGTTCAGATAAAACTCCGGAAATATGAAAAGGGAGGTATCATCCGTCTCGCCATTGTTGGCACGGGATTACTTCTGGGAGTATTTTTCTTTTTCATCATGAATTCTCAATCCATGATTTTCAGTGCCGGAATAGCAGCCATTGCCCTGTTTTTCTGCAAACCTGCTGAAGTAAAAATTATTTCAGAATTAAAACTTGAAGAATCAGAATGATTTTTGTATATTTATCCTCGATTTTCACCTGAATATTAATATTCTTTTATCCATTTGTAAATGATTAATCCAATGATGATTGTTGCCGTCGATTTTGACGGAACCATTGTAACGCACGAATATCCTAAAATCGGTAAAGACATTCCCTTTGCCATCGAAACCCTGAAAAAACTTCAGGAAGAATACCAGCTTCGCCTGATTTTATGGACGGTACGTGAAGGAAAAGAGCTTGAAGAAGCCGTAAGCTATTGCCGGAAGAAAGGATTGGAATTTTATGCAGTAAACTCAAACTATCCGGAGGAAACTCCTGAAAAAAAGGAACCAAGAAAATTAAAAGCTGATTTATTCATCGATGATCGTAATCTGGGCGGTTTGCCCGACTGGGGAGTCATATATCAAATGATCTCGGCAGGAAAGCATTTCGATCTGGAATCATTTTTCTCACCTTATCCTATCAGTGGAAACGGGAATGCAAAAAATAAAAAGAAATGGTTTTTGAAATCATTCTTCGGCTGATATGTATCTTCAAAATGACATATTGAAACTTCGCGCCCCGGAACCGGAAGATCTGGAATCATTGTATAACTGGGAGAACATGCCGGAGTACTGGGAAACCGGGAATACCCGTCAGCCTTATTCAATGTTTGCGCTCAGAGAATACATTAGTCAGTCCAACAGTAGTCTTTATGAATCAAATCAGTTGAGGCTCATGATGGTCGACAGAATTACGGGAGAAACAGTCGGAACGGTTGATTTATTTGATTTTGACCTTCACAACGGACGAATAGCATTAGGATTATTTGTGGCGCCCGGATTTCAGAAAAAAGGTTATGCCAAAACGGCCCTTCAGCTCGTTGAAGAATATGTCTTTGGTTTCCTGAAGATTAACCAGCTATACTGTCATATTGCAAAAAACAATCCCGCCAGCATACAAATGTTTGAGAAAGAAAATTTTTCAAAAACTATCCTGAAAAACTGGATAAAAAGTTCCTCAGGATTTGAAGATATTATTGTTTTTCAACAATTTATTGATGACTACAACGCAAAAAAGAGAAATCAATTGACATAAACCTCCAGCAGGGTAACTTCACCCTGAGGTATCAGGTGAATCTCATCGACATTTGCAGGAATCAGAACAGTTTCACCTTTTGCAACCGGAGTTTTCTCCCCGTGACATTCAATTTCAAAATTACCTTCCACACACATATATACTTCAAATGAATCGAGCTGACCGTAATTCCGTGTAAGCTCCTCATTGAAACGTATCACATTGGTAGTGAAATACTCACAGGTAACAAGATTGGAAAGTTCGTTGAATGCTTTATTGTAAACGGTCTTCGGATTGCGCGATGCTGAATAATCAATAACATCCACAGCTTCTTCGGTGTGAAGTTCTCTTTCATTTCCCTGATCATCCACCCTTTTATAGTCATAAATGCGGTAGGTGATATCACTGGTCTGTTGTATTTCGGCCAATACAACTCCTTTCCCAATGGCATGAACCAATCCTGCAGGAATAAAAAACACATCACCCTTTTCTACCTTCACTCTTTGAAGTATGCCTTCCAGCGCACCATCTTCCATAGCTTTAAGATACTGTTCTTTGGAACATTCTTCTTTAAACCCGATTACGAGCTCACCATCAGGATCGGCATCCATGATGTACCACATTTCGGTTTTACCAAACGAGTTATGTCTTTCAGCGGCAACCTCATCTCCGGGGTGTACCTGAATCGACAAATTATCATTGGCATCGATCAGTTTAAAAAGCAGGGGGAAAGTCAGTCCGTATTGTTGATAGATATTGTCACCCACAAGCTCACCCATATATATTTCGATGAGTTCCTGCAAATTGTTGCCTGCCAGAAAACCATTACTGACAACAGACTGATCATTATCGTGACCCGACAACTCCCAGCTTTCACCCGTTTTATCCGTTGCACCGGGTTTATCAAACAATGTTTTCAGTTTGGAGCCACCCCATATTTTATCTTTGACAATAGGGGTAAATTTGAGGGGGTAAAGAGTGGTCATAGTGATGAGTGGTCATCAATAGCCTCCGGTTATAACCGGAGGCTATAATTTATAATTGAAATAATCTCTGTTATACCGGAGATATTATTTGTTTTTAGCTGCGAGGTTTTGTTCCCATGCCCAGGCGCTACGGAGGGTTTCTTCAACCGTCTCTGTGGCCTTCCAGCCTAGTACTTCGTTGGCAATGGTAGGATCTGCCCATACTTTTTCTATATCACCTTCGCGACGGTTCACAATTTTATATGGTACCTTCACGTTATTCACTTCCTCGAAAGTTTTGATAATCTCAAGTACAGATAAGCCACGTCCGGTTCCTAAATTAAAGGTTTCAACCTTGTCGAGCGATTTTCCCTGCAACATACGTTTTACCGCTATAACATGTGCTTTTGCCAGGTCAACTACGTGTATATAATCACGAATACATGATCCATCAGGAGTATCATAATCTTCACCGAAAACCTGCAATTGTTTACGCAAGCCTATAGCAGTCTGCGTTACAAACGGCAATAAATTATTAGGAACACCATTGGGCAACTCCCCTATTTCGGCAGAGGCATGTGCTCCGATGGGATTGAAGTACCTGAGAATAATGCTCTGATAGTTGTTCGGACTGGCATAGATGGTGTCGCGGATAATTTCCTCGCCGATCTGTTTTGTATTGCCATAAGGTGAAAGTGCTGGTTTGATGGGAGCATCTTCTGTTACCGGCAATACATCGGGCTGTCCGTATACGGTACAGGAAGACGAAAAAACAAAATTTCTGACCTTATGTATCGGCATCAACTGAAGTAGATTAATCAGTGAAACCAAATTGTTTCTATAGTAAAGGAGTGGCTTTTCAACCGACTCACCTACAGCTTTACTTGCAGCAAAATGAATAATGGACTCTATATCTCCATATTTATCAAACATTTTATCCATTGCCACGTAATCAACGCAGTCAATATTTTCAAAAGCAGGACGTACCCCTGTAATCTTTTCAATACCATCCAATACATCTACGTTTGAGTTCGACAAATTATCTACGATAACAACTTCAAACCCGTCATTAATCAATTCAACCACAGTATGTGAACCGATATAACCTGTACCTCCGGTAACTAATACTTTCGACATGATATTATTATTTTTTAAACAATTGCTTAGGATAAACACCCCTGCGAACCAACTCGTTAATCTTCAGGACAACCTGCGGACGATCTTCGGCATAAGTTACACCAAACCATTTCGACGGTGTATCCAGCACTTTACATGTGGCTTTCTTTGAAACAATAAGGTCGTTCACTGCCAGAGGAATATAAAATTCTGATTTCAGCTCCTGTCCTCTATCTGCCAGGAATTTTTTAAAATAGTCCCAGGAATAATCAAAATAATCGGGAGTGAAACCCCACATATTCATCGATACCGGAGTACTTGCAGGAATAGAAACCTCTTCTCCTTTTTCGTCAATATAGATGATTGCTCCTGATTTTTCTTCAATATGGGTACGTTCCACCACGTTCTGCAGATAGCCGTTTTCATCCACCACACAAACTCCGCGACTAACCGAACCGCTTTCCGACAAAGTATTGCCCACATGATAACCTACCATGCAATATTCATTTTGCTTACCTACTACACTGCGAAGGAAGTCGGCCAATACCTGAAAAGATTCCTGACCGTAAAAATCATCAGCATTAATTACGGCAAAAGGCTCTTTTATAACCTCTTTACCCATCAACACCGCATGATTGGTTCCCCATGGCTTTTCTCTCTCGGGAGTATAGGTACTTCCGGCAGGAACATTACTGATGTCCTGAAAAACGATTTCAACATCAATCAGGTTTTTGAACTTATTGACTACAATTTCTTTGAAATCCTTCTCAAAACTTTCACGGATAACAAACACAATTTTGCCAAAACCGGCTTTTATAGCATCGTAAATTGAATAGTCCATAATGGTTTCGCCGTTGGGACCCAGTCCGTCTAACTGCTTTAAACCTCCGTAACGACTACCCATTCCGGCTGCCAGAACAAATAAAGTTGGTTTCATAAATTTTTTCTTATAGATTTGAGCTGCAAAAGTACTGTTTTTTTTTGATATCTGTATCACTTTTTTCATACCCGATTGTTATTTTATTCAGAGTGTATTGAACGCAAACATTCAACCTTAAAACATAAAAAAATCACATAAAAACAAGTACTTGTTTCTTCTTAAAATGAACTTATTTGCTCTTTTTATAAGGCATTGTTTCTTTTATGACTTCATTTTCTCAAACTCAACTCTCAGGTGTCATCAACACTGATCCAACACTTATTTTAGCTGAAAGCCCCTATATTGTCTCCTTCTCACCCGAGATTCCCCGGGGAGTAACATTGACCATCGAATCCGGTATAGAGCCACCGATGATGACAGTTATTCAAGTCAGTTTGAGTTTTCAGAAACGGTCTTCAACGAATATATATATGTAGTCACCGAAAGCGGACATTTTACAACACAACAGAGGGAGTATTTAAAGCAACTCAGGGAGGAAAAACAAAGGTATTTGTATCAGACATTAAAGGAGCAAAAGGTTACACCGATTATTTCTATCTTCCCGACGCAAGAGTAAGTTTGTCGGATACCATGATTTGCTTGAATGAAAATCAACTGCAATTGCCTTTGAGGATGAATTATATTGCCCCGCAAAACGAAATATCGCTTGTTGATTTGCAAAAAGGGTTCTATTTCATCGAGCTGATGTCTGACAAAAAACGGTATTTTTCAGGATAATGAAAGAATAAAATTCTTAAAATATTTTCTTTATTTCAGTGTTGTGTATATAATATTGTGCTGTGAGAAAATATTTTTACATTTGTATGTCAAAACACACACAATCATTCAACCCTGATTAACATTTATGAGAAAATTATTCTTTTTGTTATTGTTACTACCGGTAATAATTTCATGTGAGGAAGAGATTGTTGATGAAAGAGATGCTTTTATTGGAACGTGGGACATGGAGATAGTAGGGAATTTGTTATTACTTCAGGACAATGAACTTGCTTACTCACTACCATTATCCAACAATTTAGAAATTGAAATTTCAAAATTCGGACCCTTTGGAAATGAAATGATGATTGGAACCAGAATGATTTGCAAACTATCCGGAAATAAACTGAGCTTTGAACCTGAATCTACTGTACAATCAACTAACGGACTAACACTTCAGTTGCGGATAACAAAATCGGGTGTTGCGAGTAATTCAATAATAACCATAAAAGAGTCATATTCTGGCGTTTGGCTCACCAGCAGCGAAAAAGGTGCCATCTCCGGCAGTAGTAATTATACATTTATAAAAAAATAAAACCGTAGCAAAACACATAAACACCTCATTTTTATCACACTGACAAAAATGTCAGTTATTCATCAAATCCCTGAGATGTATTCCAGAGGCAAACAAACAGAAAGCCTTACCATCCCTTTCAGTTAATCCTCCCAAAACTCATACACATATAATATTCATTCTCTTTTCTACAGGTTATGCACAATTTTATAATTAATATTAGATTTCACTGCGTACGAACAAAAAAAAATATTATCTTTGCTCCTCGAAAAAAACGGCACTGACTCCGTAGCTCAGCTGGTAGAGCAACAGACTCTTAATCTGTGGGCCGTGGGTTCGAACCCCACCGGGGTCACAAACTTTTAGTTCCGAAATTAAAATCCTGTAATTGAATACACTTACAGGATTTTTAGTATGATATTGCTGCTTCAAAAAAACACAAATACACAACAATACCATGAACAAAAAAATCTTCAAAATCAATCCCGACCTGAATTTCAGAAACACTATCATCGGTGTTCAGTTTTTATTTGTCGCTTTTGGTGCGACAGTACTGGTGCCTTTACTTGTTGGCATTGACCCGTCTGTGGCCCTCTTTACAGCAGGAATCGGGACGCTTATCTATCACGCAATCACCGGAGGTAAAGTTCCTATTTTTCTCGGAAGCAGTTTTGCCTTTATTGCACCCATCATAAAATCAACAGAGCTTTACGGACTACCCGGCACTTTTGGAGGTATCATTGCCGTTGGACTTGTTTACGGAGTAATGTCGGCGCTTATCAAAGCTTATGGCCTCAGGTTTATCGAAAAACTTTTCCCTAAAGTGGTCATCGGACCTGTAATTATGATTATCGGTTTGTCGCTGGCACCTGCTGCCGTGAATATGGCTAAAACCGACTGGCTACTTGCCGTCATTAGCCTCCTTGCCGCTACATTTACAGTGATTTTTGCTAAAGGATTAATGAAATTGATTCCGATTTTTATAGGTATTATCGTAGGTTATGTTGTAGCTGTCATCATGGGGAAAATTGACTTCTCACAATTTGCTGCAGCCAACTGGTTTGTATTGCCTGAGTTCAGCAAACCTGAATTTAACTGGCAGGCAATTTTATTTTTAATCCCGGTTGCCATTGCACCCATCATTGAACATATCGGCGATGTTTATGCCATCAGTAATGTTGCCGGAAAGGATTTCGTAAAAGATCCCGGTCTGCACCGCACTTTATTGGGTGATGGTATCGCAACATCCGTAGCCGGTATGTTTGGTAGCGTTCCCAACACAACTTATTCTGAAGTAACCGGAGCTATTTCGCTCACAAAAGTTACCAATCCTCTGGTACTCAGAATCGCTGCTGTCACAGCCATTGTCTTCTCCATGATAGGAAAAATATCATGGTTCCTTAAAACCATCCCTCAGGGAGTATTGGGAGGCATCATGTTATTACTTTTCGGAACGATCGCTTCAGTAGGGATTAAAACGCTGGTCGACAGCAAAACCGATTTCTCAGTCACCCGCAATCAAATCATCGTTTCTATTGTATTGACAGTAGGAATCGGTGGTGCCATTATCAGCTGGGGAAGTTTCTCACTTAGCGGCATTGGTCTGGCATCGGTAGTCGGAGTAATATTGAATTTAATACTTCCGGACAATAAAACTGAAGAAATCGTCAAATAAGTTATTCCAGACGAACAAAATTCATTTTATTTTGTTTATATTTACACACATATTTTTGCATTTATTCATTTGCAACACAATATTAATTAATTAAACACAAGAAAAATGAACAGAAGAAGCAATTCAGTGATGGCCGTAATCCTTAGCGGAGCCATCGTATTATCGGGATGTAGCACAATGAGTAATGCTACAAAAGGTGGCCTAATCGGAGGCGGTGCAGGTGCTGCAGTGGGTGCAGGTCTGGGTGCTTTAATAGGCAAAAGTGCTACAAGCACTGCCATAGGCGCTGCTGTTGGAACCGCTGTAGGAGCAACAACCGGGGTTATTATCGGCAAAAAAATGGATAAAGCAGCTGCAGAAGCTGCAAAGATTGAAGGTGCCAGGGTTGACAGCATTACTGACGCCAACAATTTAAAAGCACTTAAAGTTACATTTGACTCAGGAATTTTATTCCAAACCGGCAAAAGCACGTTGAACACTGCATCAAAAGATGCTCTTTCTAAGTTTGCTACTATTCTGAATAACAATGCTACAATGGACATTGCTATCATGGGACATACCGACAATACCGGATCGTTGGAAATTAATCAAAAACTGTCGCAGGAACGTGCACAGGCAGTGGCAAGCTTCCTTAAATCAAAAAATGTTGCCGACACACAAATAAAAGAAGTAGTTGGTAAGAATTTCTCGATGCCTGTTGCCGACAACAGCACAGCTGCAGGCAGGGAACAAAACCG
>JAYFPP010000252.1:0-36146 GCA_034927635.1 Paludibacter sp. | reverse complement strand
CACGGTGTAAAGAATGTGGTGGTGCTGAGTACCGATAAGGCAGCCTATCCGATTAATGCGATGGGCATCAGCAAAGCCATGATGGAAAAGGTGGCGATTGCCAAGGCCCGTTCGCTGGGCGAAAATGCAGCCACTACAATTTGCTGTACGCGCTATGGGAATGTGATGGCCAGCCGTGGTTCGGTAATCCCCTTATGGATCGACCAAATCAAGGCAGGAAAGGACATAACGATAACCGATCCGAATATGACCCGGTATATGATGACCCTGGAGGATGCGGTGGATCTGGTACTGTATGCATTCAGGAACGGAAAGAACGGCGATTTGTTTGTACAGAAAGCTCCTGCAGCGACTCTTGAAGTACTGGCAAAATCACTGACTGATTTGTACCGGTCGAACGCACAGATCAAAACCATCGGTACGCGTCATGGAGAGAAACTTTACGAAACCCTTGTAACCAGAGAAGAAATGGCTAAGTCGGAAGATATGGGTAATTATTTCCGCATTCCGGCCGATAACCGTGATTTGAATTACGATAAGTACTTTGTGGAAGGGCAGGAGAAGATAGCCACTATCGAGGACTATCATTCACACAATACCACCCGTCTGGATGTGGAAGGGATGAAAGCGTTGTTGATGAAACTGGAGATAGTGAGGGAGGATGTTTAACTTTAGGTCGACTGACCTCAGTCAAAAGATTGTTGACAATAGACAGTAAAAGATAATGAATAATGAATATTCTATTTTTAACGATATTAAAAATAAATAAGATTTCTGAACGTGGAATTTATACAGATTTAATCCGTAAATTTCGTGATGAAGGGCATAATGTATATGTCGTAACACCGACTGAGCGTCGTTGTAATGAAAAGACGGAATTGTTTATTAGTGAAGATGTTAATGTGTTGAGAGTAAAAACATTAAACATTCAAAAAACAAATATTTTCGAAAAAGGCGCTGGAATAGTTTTGTTGGGATATCAATTCACATATCATGTCCAAAGGTTTTTCAAGGATATTAAATTTGATTTAATTCTATACGCAACTCCACCAATAACATTTACCAATGTTGTGAGGGTAATCAAAAAACGAGATCACGCAAAAGCATATTTGATGCTGAAAGACATATTTCCTCAGAATGCAGTTGATTTAGGTATGTTGAAGAGGAATGGGCTAATGCATAAATTTTTTCGCCAAAAAGAAAAATTGATGTATAAAATTTCTGATTATATTGGTTGCATGTCCCCGGCAAATGTTAAATATGTTATTAGTCACAATCCATACATATCACCTCAATCTGTAGAAGTATGTCCAAATTGCATCGAACCCGAAAAAAAGTATCTGCAAAGGAAAGATTCTGAAATATTAAGAATGAAATATAAGATATCTGCTTCTGCTACGATTTTTATTTATGGAGGAAATTTAGGAAAACCTCAGGGGTTGGACTTCATGCTACAAGTGTTGAATTCAAATAATAATAAGCAGGATCGTTTCTTTATAATTGTTGGAACAGGTACAGAACAGAAGAAAATAGAGAAATGGTTTAGTGAACAAAATATTACAAATTCGGTTTATTTGATGGGAGTGACAAAGACTGAGTATGATAAAATAGTGCAATTATGTGATGTTGGACTGATATTTCTCGATAAACGGTTTACCATACCTAATTACCCTTCGAGATTATTATCCTATTTGGAATACAAAATGCCTGTCTTGATTGCCACAGATATGTACTCCGATTTAGGAGAAATAGCTATGCAAAACAATTATGGTTTTTTCTCTTTGCATGGTGATATAGAATCATATAATCGTAATTTGGAGGTTTTGATCGGAAATAAAGAATTAATTAAAGAGATGGGAGAAAATGGACATAATTATTTGTTAAACAATTATACTGTTGACCATGCTTATAAAACAATCATGAATCATTTCTGATAAGATGTATAAATTATTATTTAAAAGAATATGTGATTTTACAATTTCATTAATGGCTTTACTGTTCTTTTTTCCGGTAATTAGCTGCCTAATAATTATATTGTATTTCACAAATAAAGGTACGGGTGTGTTTTTTGTTCAACCACGTCCCGGAAGAAATCAAAAGATTTTTAAGTTGATTAAATTTAAAACCATGACTGACGAAAAGAATATTGATGGTAATTTGCTCCCTGATGAACAAAGGCTTACAAAAACCGGCAGATTGATCCGTTCACTTTCATTGGATGAGCTACCACAACTTTTGAATGTAATCAAAGGGGATATGTCATTGGTAGGACCAAGGCCCCTGTTGGTGCATTATCTCCCACTTTATAATGAACAACAAGCAAAACGACATACTGTACGTCCGGGTATTACCGGATGGGCACAAGTGAATGGTCGTAATGCAATAAACTGGCAGAAAAAATTTGAATTTGATGTGTATTATGTTGAAAATATTTCTTTGAATCTCGATCTGAAAATTATATTTCTGACTATAAAAAAAGTTTTTTTACGAGAAGGAATTAATGCCGGGGAGAACATCCCTATGGGAGAATTCAAGGGAAATTAGTTAAGTGTCAGCAGAGATTTTTAGTAAACAAACTTACAAATTATATAAACAAATGTATTTAGTAGGAGCAGGTGAACATTCAAAAGTTATTATAGAAATTTTGGAGAGCAGCAAAACAGAGATCTCTGGGCTTTATGATAAAAATACTTCCATTAAGAAGGTTTTTAATTACGATGTTTTATCTGTTAAAGATGAAATTTCAGGTCCGTTGATCGTTGCAATTGGAGATAATAAAACCAGAAAAAGGGTTGTATTGGAACTATCAGTTGATTTTGGTCAGGCCATTCATGAATCCGCAGTTGTTTCTGATCGTGCAAGTATCGATGTTGGCTCAGTTGTTATGCAGGGTGCAATTATTCAAAGTTGTGCAAGTATAGGTAAACATTGTATCATTAATACAGGAGCAAGTGTAGATCACGATTGTAAGATAGAGGATTTTGTACATGTTTCACCACATGCTACTCTTTGTGGAGATGTAAATGTAGGAGAAGGTACATGGATTGGAGCCGGAGCTACAATTATTCAGGGAAAGAAAATCGGCAAATGGTCTGTAATAGGAGCAGGTTCTGTGGTTGTGAATGATATCCCGGATAATGTGCTGGCATTTGGCAACCCATGTAAAGTTATAAAATATTTAGATGAAAAATAAAATATTATGAATAAAAAAATATGGTTATCACTTGCTCAAATGAGTGGTGAAGAACAAAAATACATACAAGAAGCTTTTGATACTCATTGGGTAGCTCCATTGGGTCCCAATGTAAATGCTTTTGAACAATCATTGAGTAACTATCTCGGGCATAATAAAAAAGTTGTAGCCTTGATTTCAGGTACTTCTGCCATTCATCTGGCATTGCTTCAATTAGGAGTGGGTGTTGGCGATGAGGTAATTTGTCAGTCTTTTACTTTTGCAGCTTCAGCTAATCCGATTAAATATGTTGGAGCGAATCCTGTTTTCGTTGATAGTGAAGAGGAAACCTGGAATATGAGCCCGGTTTATTTAGAAAAGGCAATTTTAGACAGAATCTCAGTTACAGGCCGAAAGCCTAAAGCAATTATTCCTGTACATTTGTATGGTATGCCGGCTAATATAGATGAAATTCTGAGAATTGCAACAAAATATCAAATTCCAATTATTGAGGATGCGGCTGAAGCATTAGGGTCGACTTATAAAGGTCAGAAATGTGGTACCTTTGGGGAGTTTGCCTGTTTATCGTTTAACGGGAATAAAATTATCACTACCTCAGGAGGTGGTGCTTTGGTTTGTTCAACACAGGAACAATCCACAAAAACAAAGTTTTATGCAACTCAGGCCAGAGATGAAGCAGTACACTATCAACACTCCGAGATTGGTTATAACTATAGAATGAGTAATGTGTGTGCAGGTATCGGACGTGGACAAATGACGGTTCTCGATAGTTATGTCGCTCGCCGGAGAGAAATTCATGCGATATATTCCTCTCACTTATCAAAGCTTCCCGGAATCTCGTTTATTAATAATCCTACATCTGACTATCAATCTAATTTTTGGCTTACTTGCGTCCAGATTGATCCTGAAAAAGCAGGTTTTACGCGTGAAGATTTACGTATTGCTATGGAACATGCCAATATTGAAACCCGTCCTCTTTGGAAACCGATGCATTTACAACCTGTTTTTTCAGAAGATCCCTTTTATGGCGATGGAACTTCTGAAAGATTATTTAATAATGGATTGTGTTTGCCTTCGAGTCCGGCTCTGACTGATGATGATTTAGACAGAGTAATTGGAGTAGTAAAAAAATTAAATTGTAGTGCGCTTACAAAATAAACTTTATTACTGTTTTCCCAACCTTTAAAATATAAAATTGTCCTTTAATAAGATTTGAAAGAGAAATCAGCTTGTCATAAGTTTCAATGGCTTTAATTAACTTTCCATCGGAAGTGTACAAATAAACCTCTTGTGAGTTTTCGCTTTCTATTTTACTTAGATCGAGCACAACATTCCCGTTTAAGTCTTTATAAATAACCACTTCAGGGTTGTTTTTTCCGGAAAAACGAATGATGTTTTCACCATCTAAGACAACAGACATCATATTTGACGGCACGGTTATGTTTTCGAACTTGATTGCTGTACTGTCGGGGTAATAGGTTTTATCGCTGGCCATGACGAAATAGTGATAGGTTTTTCCGGGTAAAATAAGATTAATAGGAGCGGATGTTTCGGTGACCCATTGATTCCGGGCGTTATAATCAACCCTGATGGAGAATTTAACCCTCACATCGTCGATTGCTACACTTGCGATTCCTTTTTGATAGATAATCCTGAATTGCCGGTAGGTGTTAAGTTCCGGCAGAACATAGGATTTAGTACTGTTTAGCGTTGAAACTACATCAAAATTATCCAGAAATTTCCATTCGGAACCATTGTTTGCTTCTACTTTTATTTTTCCGGAGATCTCGCCAATTGATCGTACATAAAAGGAGAATTCGGTGACAGGAAAATCAAATACTTCTGTCTGAACAGAATCACCGGTATTCGTTAATTGTATTGAAGGTACTGCATCTCCTGCGTAATTTTCCTGGGTGAAAACCGACGTGGCATTAATAGTCCAACCAACGGGTGGCGTTAAACCATTGTCGAATCCTTCTTTTAATTCGGATGTTCCTTCTGAAGTGCTGTATACCGTTAGATAATAACCTGTGGCATCGAATACATCGGTCCAGTTTGCGGTAAATCCATTCAGACTGACTGATGTGGCGTTGGTTGCAACGGGTGGAACTACAAGCACAGGTCTGCTTGATGTGCCGGTTAAAGTGCCCTGAGCCATGACAGCTTCTTCAATGATGAAGTTAAGATATTCGGTGTGAATTTCTTTATAGGAAGGCTCAACCGGGTTATACCGGACAAGTATAGTTGTGTTTTCAAGCACAGAATCTACTGTTGCCAGTGTCAGGCTCTTTACCCAGTTATTACCGGGGTCGTTTTTTCTCTTAAGTTGAAAATGAGTTGAATAGTTGAAGTTGATTACAAGACTGTCGGGGATATTTATTCCGCCGATCGTAAATTCCTGAGCAACTGAGGGCGTTCCCTGAATTGTTGAAAATGAACTCAGAGCATTATAATTGGAGTTAAGGATTGGCGGATATTTGCCGCCCATGAACTTAAAAGTTATTATTCCGTTTTTTTCTTTTATTCTGGTCAAAGGTTTCGATATGTCGATTCCTGATCTCAGTCTTGGTGAAAAGCTGATAATATTCTGAAGTCCCGGAAAAGGATCTCCGGTTTTAGTTGCCTCATTGTCAATGCCATCGGCCTCAATGATGTCTACTCCCATGGCTAAGGGATTGTTGTTTGGCGCGTTGTTGTACCAGTTCGACTGATTGAAGTAGATACGTGTAATCAGCATACCACTTCTTGGAAGATAGGCATCCCAACTTTTTTTCTGACGGTTTTCAAGCGTGAAAAACTCAAGTGGATTAGGGTTTGAACCGTTCAGGTTATGACTGCCGCTTTGTGTGATCAGGTAGGCCTGATTGCTCGTTTTCAGGTCATTTAGTGTAATGTCATCAGGAGAATTTAAGATGGTGGGCGTTAGCCAGCCAAGATAAAAACGATCGTATGCCGAGTAGGTCGGAGGGGTTCTTCCTAAATTGAGATAAGCTCCTGAATCCATGATGTTCCAGGTAGAAAGTGTATGATGCTCGGTTTTTACAGATGCGTCGGTTATGTAATAATCGGGAAGTCCGTACACATGACCAAATTCATGACAAAATGTTCCTATACCGCACATGGTACTACCGTTGTTGCCTCTTAGTTCGGAAGTGCAGGCATATCCATTGACTTTTTTACCGTTGATAACCAGGTTGGTAGATGAACTAAGTGCCCAGCGATGTGGCCATACCGACTCATCTGGTCCACCTTCTGCCTCATTATGACCGGCATAATATATAAAAACGTTATCTACAATTCCATCACCATCGGTATCATACTGCGCGAAGTCCACGCCATTGGCTGATGCGGCATTACAGGCATGAATCACCATGTCGCGGGGTCTTATATCATCATCGTTATTTGTGGTATCGTTTTCACCATAGTATGCCCGATTGTTGGGAAGGGTGTAGGGACCTGCAACTACAAATTCCGGAGAAGAATTTCCATTTGATGCATCCTTGAAATAATCGCGTGCTGAACCTGTTCCGCCATTGGTAGAATAACCTACCTGATTCAGGAGATTTGTGAAAGCTGTTTTAGGATTTGGGGTAACAAAGGATACATCTTTAAAATTTACAAGAATTACCAACGATTTCGGTGATCCCGTTCTTGGGTAAATTTTTTGCGATATAAGATCTTCTGACGCAGTTTTTATGCGTGCCGACCTGCTTTGTGCACTTATTGATGACAGATCAGGATTGGCGGAAATGGTTTTGAGAAGATTCTTCTCAATGGAAGTTCTACGCTCAATCTGATTTGCTTTTACTCCCGTTGAAATTATTTTTCCCTGTTGTATGCGTTGTGCGTAATTATAAAAGCCTTTATTATCCTTTTTTACCAGATAGCCATCCAGTGTTACTTCATAACGGAAAAATTCATCTCCTTTGAGATAAACTGTTATTTCACTTCCATCAGGCTGAACTCTCGTAACAGGAAAGGGAGTTGCAGGCACTCCCACGATTTTCATTCCTGGTGATAAATATAATAAGAGAAGAAGTATTTTGATAAAAAGCTTTGGCATAAATAGTATAATAATTAAACAAAGATAATTATATAAATGAGTTTGTGAAGCTAATTGTTCAGCAATGTTAAGAAATTTAGTACTTTACAAGGATGTTTCAGATAGATTTTATGACACTTAAAATAATTTTTTCTTCTTGCTCCCAGCAAAATTCTTTCTTAATTGCTTCGAACTGTGATGTGTCGATAGGATGTTGAAGCATCTCATTGATAATTGCTGCAAGTTTCTGAGGGGTGTAGTCATTCGTTAATACTCCCGTTTTATATTCTTCAACAATTCGGGCAATTTCGGGAAACGGACTTGCAAGTACCGGCACGCCTGCATGCAGGTATGAAAATATTCTGTTTGGCAGTGAGTAATAATAACTCAATCCCTTGTTTTCGAGCAAACATAGTCCAATATCTCCTGATGAGGTGTAGCTTTGTAGTTCTTTTCCGGCTACTTTCCCATGAAAAATAACCTTTGATTCAAGGTGCAATTTTTTGACTTTCTGTTCCAGTTGCTCTTTGATGTCTCCATCTCCGATTATATATAACACAGCGTTATCCACATGAGGCATAGCATCGATTACCCATTCAAGTCCTCTTCCTATATTCAAAGCACCCTGGTAAAGAATAATTTTTTGTTGATCGAAATGCAGTTTTTTTTGTGCAGTTTTCTCCTGAATATTTGGCACATTTCTGACCACATGCATTTTGATATTGTACTTTTTGTAATAATAATCAGCGATAGAGTTGCATACAGTAAATGAAACATTCAGGTGAGGAAAGATTAAGTTTTCGATCAGTTGCCATACACTTTTGATGAATGGTCGGTCCTGAAGTTCGGGAACCTCGGGGAATAGCTCGTGAGCATCAAATACAAGTTTTTTTCTCCTTAATTTTGATGCAAGAAAATTTGAAGGGAGTGTGTCTGTATCATTTGAGTAAAAGATATCCGCTTTCGAAAAAAGTAGAAAAAAAAACAGCCGTATATTTAGCTCAAGATAAAACAGGAATCCTTTGTTGAAAAGTAAGCTGAATCTCTTATGTGAAAAAGGTAAATTAACGGATGGGCTGTTTTTAAATTTTCTTCCAACTAAACAAAGATCGAAACCGTTCCTGAAAAGGGTTTCGGATACCTTGAGCACCCGTTGATCCGTAATTAAATCATTGGAGACAGAAATGATAATTCTTCTACCCATCACCGGATTATTTACTGTGAAGAAAATTTAATAAATCCATATATAGTTTTCTGTGGTAAACATACACACTTTTTTCAACGGAATTGTTGTGCCATAACAAACTGATTTCGCCATTATACCTTTCTACTGAATTGATGAGACTTTCGCAGTATTGTAATGCATCAGTGACGTTCATGAACATATATCTTTTTTCACTTAACGATACATCCATTATGGTAAGATGATGAAGAATCAGTCCGGTGAGTTCTTTTTTTACCGGATTAATCCACTGTACAGGTCTGCACGTGCCGAGTCTGAAACCGGCCATATCGGCATAACCCATACTGAAATCATCTGTAATTCCGGCATTAATCAGATGTTCAAAATCTTCCGGTTCACGGTTATTCAGGAAATGATTTCTGTTGTATTTTACCTCAACTTTAGCAAATTTCTCCAATCGTTTTTTTTCATCCTCAATTATTAAAGGATTGCATCCGGCTTCATAACTGGTATGCAAGCCGATAGATGCTTTTTTTCTTTTGGAATATCTTATAAGCGTTTTATAATCAGGGTGTAATAAATTGGCAATTGGTTTGTCCTCTTTGCGCTTTCCACTGTTGGAACGCAGAAAAGTGATCACCTCACATCTTTCCTCACCAAGTTTATGTTTTAACTCATTGTCGAGCTTGTAAAGATAAGGAAAGGTGTACCATGGGTCGAAAATTAATCCGCCAAAATAACTCTTTAATGCTTTTTTGCCTTCTTTGGGGCGTTTAATCCCCCTGAGCAGTCCTCCCATCATTCCCCTTATATTCCGGTAATGTGCCAGTTGATCCACATCATGAGTCAGAAATACTTTTTTGATCTTTTGTTCGGGTTCATTTATTTCTATACCGGTTTCTCTCAGTTTAGTGCGCAAAAGAGCACCCCATTCTTCTATAATTGGCCGGTCGATAAATCCGGCTTTATAGGGAAGCGATTCTTTACCGGGGAAACGATTATGAGCATCACGTGTTTTACTTCTAACCATTTCTTCATACCGTGAGATTAAAAAATAGGTGCCGGCAATAATATCAGCATGAACGATCAGTGTTCCGTTAATGGTTTCCGTAAGCTCTTCTCCGAAAAGTATGGGTACTTCTTCCCATTGCTGAAGAGGTTGTTTGGGAAGCGATTTCTCTGTTCCATAAACCTGTTCGTCAAAAAAGCCTGAGGGTTTAATCACCAGTCTGAACTGTGCGTATTCTTCCGGATTACTTGTATAACCCACAAGCTTAAGTATATCTGATGGTACATGTTCTCCCATCAGAAATCGTATAATATAGGTAATTACGTCATTCATTTAAAAAAAATTATTTGCTTTTCTCATCCTCAAAATTCAGCTCTTTTTTTAGAAATCTGCCTGTTTCACTGCCTTGAAAATCCGCCACTTCACGGGGAGTTCCTGTACATATGACCTTTCCTCCGCCTTTCCCGCCCTCAGGACCCATGTCAATCATGTAATCACATACCTTAATCACATCCATATTGTGCTCTATGATGATGACGGTATTGCCCCTGTCGGTTAAACGGCTCAAAACGCCTAAAAGTACACGGATGTCTTCAAAGTGTAAGCCGGTAGTCGGTTCGTCGAGTATGTACAGCGTCTGGCCGGTGTCGCGCTTTGATAGTTCGGTCGCCAGTTTAACCCGCTGACTTTCACCTCCCGAAAGCGTGGTACTTGATTGTCCCAGTTTTATATACCCTAAACCTACTTCCTGAATCGTTTTAATTTTGTTCAATATGCCGGGTTGATTTTCGAAAAACTCAACCGCCTGATTGATGGTCATGTCGAGCACATCGGCAATGGATTTTCCTTTAAACCTGACCTCCAGGGTTTCTTTATTGTACCTTTTTCCACCACAATTTTCACAGGGAACGTATACATCCGGCAAGAAGTTCATCTCAATGGTCTTATATCCGTTACCACCACAAACCTCACATCTGCCTCCGGCAGTATTAAATGAAAATCTTCCCGGTTTGTATGCCCTGATTTTTGCTTCAGGCAAAGATACAAACAAGTTACGAATATCTGAAAATACCCCGGTGTAGGTGGCCGGATTTGATCGGGGCGTTCTTCCGATAGGTGACTGATCTACAACCACTACTTTATCAACATGCTCAATTCCTTCAACTGACTCGTATGCAAGCGGATCTTTAAGGGATGAGTAAAAATATTGACTAAGAATTGGTTGCAGCGTTTCGTTAATGAGCGTTGACTTTCCGCTGCCGGATACTCCGGTAATGCAAATCATCTTTCCCAGAGGAAAACTCACCTCTACATTTTTAAGATTATTCCCCTTAGCCCCCTTGATGGTAAGCATTTTTCCGTTGCCGGGTCTTAATATAGCGGGAATCTCAATTTTTTCTTTTCCGTTGAGAAAAGCAGCGGTCATCGTTTGCGATTTGAGCATCTCAGCTGGTGTTCCGGCAAAAACAACCTCACCTCCGTGTCTTCCGGCCCGCGGACCCATATCGATAACGTAATCGGCCGCCAGCATCATTTCTTTATCATGTTCTACGACTATTACCGAATTTCCCGTATCGCGAAGTTGCTTCAGAGAGCGGATAAGTCGTTCGTTGTCGCGTTGATGTAAACCAATACTCGGTTCGTCAAGGATATACAGCACATTTACCAACTGCGTACCTATTTGTGTAGCGAGTCTGATGCGCTGACTCTCGCCTCCTGATAAGGAGTGCGAGCTGCGGTTTAGTGAAAGATAATTCAGGCCAACATCCAGCAGAAACTGTAAACGGGTACTTATTTCTTTGATGATTTCAGTAGCAATTGCCTTTTGTTTATCTGAAAGATGTTGCTCAACCTTGCTTAACCATGTCAATAATTCATCGATGTCCATATTCGCCAGGGCTGCAATATTTTTATCATGAATTTTGAAATGAAGTGATTCCTTTTTTAATCGCGAGCCATTACAATCAGGACAGGTAATTTCTTTTGAAAACTGATTTGCCCATTTCTGTTCGGTAGCCGATGCCGAATTTTCCTGTTGCATCTCGATATATTTCAGGATACCATCGTAACTAAGAAAGTAGTTCGAATTGCCCAAAGAATGGTTTTTGATGTTCAGTCGTTCTTCAGTTCCATTCATTATTTCATCGATGGCTTCATCCGGAACATCCGCAAGCGGAGTTTTTATATTACATTCATATTTTTCCAGAATAGCTTCAATTTGCCAGAAAATAGTTGTGTTTTTATGTTTTCCGAGCGGAACGATACCACCATTGTAAATGCTGAGCTTTCTGTCTGGAATAATCTTATCCATGTCGGTCTCATTCACAAAACCGAGTCCTTTACACCTGGGACAGGCGCCGTGAGGTGAGTTGAAGGAGAAATTATGTGGAGCCGGCTCATCATATGAAATACCGGTGGTCGGACACATCAGCATTTTACTTAAATAACGGACTTTTTCGTTGTCTTTTTCCAGAAGCATAACTATACCATTGCCCTGTTGCATCGCTTTTTCCAGCGACTGCTTCAATCTTTGCCGGTCCTTTCCGGCGACTATCAGCCGGTCAACTACAAGTTCAATATCATGAATTCTATACCTGTCAAGTTTCATTCCGTGAGTGATCTCACGAAGTTCCCCGTCGACACGTACATGGAGATATCCTTTTTTTCTTATATTTTCAAATAACTCTTTGTAATGTCCTTTCCGGCCTCTTACCAATGGCGATAAAAGGAGTATTTTCTTTTCTTCGTAATCTTTCAGTATAATATCCACAATCTGATCTTCGGAGTATTTTACCATTTTTTCTCCTGTAAGATAGGAATATGCTACACCCGCGCGGGCAAACAACAGACGTAAGAAGTCATATATTTCCGTTGTGGTACCAACTGTTGAACGCGGATTTTTATTCGTAGTTTTTTGTTCAATAGAGATGACCGGACTCAGACCGGTAATTTTATCTACATCCGGACGTTCCAGGTTACCCAAAAAACTACGGGCATAAGCAGAAAATGTTTCTATATAGCGACGCTGCCCCTCGGCAAAGATCGTATCAAAAGCTAATGATGATTTACCACTTCCGCTCAGGCCGGTTATTACCGTTAGTGCATTTCTGGGGATATTTACACTTATATTTTTAAGATTGTGTACGCGGGCGCCGGTAACTTCAATTTGCTCACCCGCTTCAATCTTCTCAATGTCAATACTTTCTTTCAATTTTGAAAAATAATTTGTAAATTTTACGAACCCGCAAAGTTAAGAATTTTTTTGGTAGATAATGAAGAATCTCATAATATGGATCGCATTATCACTTTATTTAACCAATAACAAAAGGTTCGTTAATTTGTATTTTCAATAAAAAAATATTACCTTTGCCCCGCTTTTCTAATGCAGAAAGTGTGATGGGAAATTAAGCGACTAATCACTTAAAATTCAACGCTTAAATTTTGAGTAACACAATAAAAAAAATTAAATGAAAACTTTTGAATTAAAAGGAACAGTTCGGACAGAACTTGGAAAGAAGGCTACTAAAGCTAATCGTGCAGGTGACAATGTACCATGTGTATTGTATGGTATTGGCGACAATGTACATTTCACTGCAACTGCAAGTGATTTGAGAAAATTGATTTATTCACCTGAAGTATACATCGTTTCATTGGATATTGACGGTAAAAAATGTACTGCTATTATGAAAGCTTTGCAGTTCCATCCGGTTTCGGACAAAGTACTGCATATTGACTTTTTAGAAGTTACAAAAGAAAAACCAGTGATAATGGAGATTCCTGTTAAACTGGAAGGTTTGGCTGAAGGGGTTAAAGCCGGGGGTAAATTAGCATTGCAAATGCGTAAACTGAAGGTTAAAGGAGTATATGCTGATTTTCCTGAAGCAATTACGCTGGACGTAACTAATTTAGGTTTAGGAAAAACAATTCAGGTTGGTGCAGTATCGGTGGATAAGCTCGAAATATTAAATGCTAAAAATGCCGTTGTTGCCCAGGTTAAACTGACAAGAGCCGCCCGTGGTGCTGCTGCAGCCGCTGCAGGAAAATAATAAATGCACATTAAATGAAATACTTGATCGTTGGATTGGGGAATATTGGTCCGGATTACCAGGATACCCGCCACAACATCGGATTCACAATATTGGACGCTTTTGCAAGGGCGTCCAATGTTTTTTTTGAGGATAATCGTTATGGCTTTACCTGTGAGGTAAAGTTAAAAGGCCATACGCTTATTCTTCTGAAACCTTCTACCTTTATGAATCTGAGCGGAAATGCCGTTAGATACTGGATGCAGAAGGAGAAAATTGATCTGGAGCGTGTGCTTATTCTGGTCGATGATCTGGCTTTGCCTTTCGGAACTTTAAGGTTGAAACCCAATGGCTCTGATGCCGGCCATAACGGACTGAAGAATATTCAGGAAATGTTGGGACATAATAACTATGCCCGCTTACGTTTTGGTTTGGGGAATAATTTTCCGAAAGGATATCAGGTGGAGTTTGTGTTGAGCAAATGGGATGAAGAGGAATGGAAACAACTTCCTGAACGGGTGGAAAAGGCTGCTGAGATAATTAAAAGTTTTTGTCTGGCTGGTTTGCAACTTACGATGAATCAATTCAATAATAAATGACCAATCGTTCTTTTCTGAATATATTTAAGCCGATATTGAATGAAAACTGAAGTCCGTATTGATAAATGGTTATGGGCAGTCCGACTGTTTAAGACCCGGTCACTCGCAGCTGAAGCCTGTAAGAAGGGAAAAGTGATGATAAAAGGTATTGAGGTCAAACCATCACGGAATGTTAAAGTAGGAGATGTTGTTTGTGTAAAAAGGAATCCCGTACTTTTTTCCTTCGAAGTTGTTGGCCTTGCTGAAAACAGGATGGGTGCCCGATTGGTACCGGAATACATGAAAAATGTAACGACTCCTGATCAGCTTGAACTCTTCGAGTTAGGAAAAATTGCCGCTCAGAATAACAGAGAAAGAGGTACAGGACGCCCTACAAAGAAAGAACGACGTGATCTGGATGAATTCTTTGAACCGGTTTTCTTTGATGAAGATGATTTTTGAATGTCTACTGTCAATATTAAACATTTACACAACTACACAACTACACAACTACACAATTACACATCCATGCTCATTGCACGACAACTAAAAAAAACAAATATCTGTGAGTACCTGCTCTATATGTGGCAGTTGGAGGATCTCATCCGCGCATTTCAGTTTGATATGAAATTGATTGATGAGAAAATTATTACTCTAATGAAAGTGAAAGATGAGGCTGAGAGAAAATCTGTGTATGACTGGTATGAAAGTCTGATCGATATGATGAGGATGGAGAATGTACAACAGAAAGGGCATCTTCAGTTGAACAAAAACATCATCATAGAACTGGATGAGTTTCATCAATTGCTCATGAAATCAGGAAAAGTGCCGGCCTATAATGCCAAGTTTTTCCATGTGCTTCCTCTGATAAATCAGTTTCGTATGAAAACAGATATCGGTTTAAGTGATATAGAATTATGCTTTAATTTTCTGTACGGGATGATATTGTTAAGTATGCAGAAGGTTGACATAAGCCCTGAAACCCTTCAGAGTCGGGAAGAAATATTGAAATTTATGATTCTGTTGGCTAAGAATTTCCATGCATATAAGAATGGAGAGCTGGACCTGGAATAAAAATATTATCTTTGCAGATATTTAAATAATACATTAATTTTTGAAAAAATCTGATTATGAAAGGTATTGTTCTTGCCGGTGGTTCCGGTACCCGCTTATATCCCATCACTAAAAGTATTTCAAAGCAAATTATACCGGTGTACGACAAGCCGATGATTTATTATCCCCTGTCGGTGCTGATGCTTGCCGGAATCAAAGAAATTCTTATAATATCAACACCACAGGATATTCATTTGTATGAGAATCTGTTAGGTGATGGTAATGATTTGGGCATCAGGCTTGAATACGCCATTCAGCCTTCACCTGATGGATTGGCTCAGGCATTTATTATTGGAGAAAAATTTATCGGGGATGATAATGTTTGTATGATTCTCGGTGATAATATATTTTATGGATTTGATTTTTCAAGAACACTGAAAGAAGCTGCGCAATTGAAAGATGGCGCCATGGTTTTCGGTTATTATGTGAATGATCCTGAGAGATATGGTGTTGCAGATTTTGATGGTAATGGCAAAGTGCTGAGCCTGGAAGAAAAACCGCTGGAGCCAAAATCCAATTATGCGGTCACGGGTCTGTATTTCTACTCCAACGATGTGGTCGGAAAATCGAAAGGATTAAAGCCATCGAAACGTGGCGAACTGGAAATTACCGATTTGAATAAAATCTACCTGGAGGAAGGTCGTTTGAGTATGAAGATTATGGGGCGTGGCATGGCATGGCTCGATACAGGAACACACGATAGTTTACTTGAGGCTTCAAATTTTATAGCTACCATTGAAAACAGGCAGGGCTTAAAAGTGGCGTGCATTGAAGAAATCGCTTATCGCAATGGTTATATCACTAAAGAGCAGTTGTTGAAACTTGCAGAGCCTTTGAAGAAAAATCATTACGGAGAATACCTGATTAAAATTGCAAACGAAAAAACTTTATAATACATGGAGGTAATTCAAACTCCCATTGCCGGATTACTAATTATTAAACCGCGTGTTTTTGAAGATAGCCGCGGGTTTTTCTTCGAAAGTTACAATCGTAATAAGTACAAAGAATTCGGGATCGAACAAAATTTCTGCCAGGATAATCAATCTCAGTCAACTTATGGAGTGATTCGGGGACTGCATTATCAACTCCATCCACATAGTCAGTCGAAACTTGTTTCTGCAGTGGTGGGTGCCGTTTGGGATGTGGCGGTGGATTTAAGGAAGGATTCACCTACATTCGGACAGTGGTATGGTGTTGAACTTTCTGCTGAAAATAAATTGCAGTTCCTTATTCCCCGGGGTTTTGCTCATGGCTTTTCGGTTATTAGCGAGACTGCTCTGTTTTCGTATAAGTGTGATAATTTCTATGATCAGCAACATGAGAGAGGGATTGTCTACAATGATCCCACATTGAATATTGATTGGAAAATTCCTGCCGGTAAGGCAATCGTCTCAGCAAAAGATCAGATTTACCCGAAATTTAATCAGGCTGAAATGAATTTTTATGTTCAGTAAATCGTAAACACAACAATGATGCAAACAATCCTTATCACCGGAAGCAAAGGACAATTGGGTAACGAAATGCAGGTAATCTCGAAACGTTATCCACAATTTAATTATCTGTTTACTGATGTTGATGATTTGGATATTTGTAATCAAACTGCAGTAGAACTCTTTTTTAGCGAAAACAGGATCAGTTTTGTGGTTAATTGTGCTGCCTACACCGCTGTCGACAAAGCGGAAGAGGATGTTGATCTGTGTTATAAGATTAATGAACAGGCTGTAAGAATATTAGGAGATATTTCCGCAAAGTATGGTGCGAAAATCATACATGTTTCCACTGATTATGTTTTTGATGGAACTGCCCATTTGCCTTATACTGAAGATATGCCGGTTTGTCCGGCCACCGTATATGGAAAATCAAAACTTGCAGGTGAGGATGCTTTGTTGTCGGTTAGTCCCGATTCGGTTATACTCAGAACCTCATGGTTGTATTCCTCCTTTGGGAATAATTTTGTGAAAACAATGCTTAAGTTAGGAAAAGAAAGGGATAGCCTTAATGTGATATTTGATCAGATAGGCACTCCTACTTATGCCGGCGACCTTGCGGATGCTATTATGAAAATCATTACTTCCGGCAGTTTTATCCCCGGTGTTTATCATTATTCCAATGAAGGGGTGTGTAGCTGGTATGATTTCACAAAAGCCATTCACAGAATTGCCGGTATCAACTGCAATGTATTACCAATTGAGAGTAAGGCCTATCCTGCCAAAACGCCCCGTCCACACTACAGTGTTCTGAATAAGCAAAAGATAAAAACAACCTATCAGATGGAGATTCCTTATTGGGAAGACAGCCTGATGCGTTGTATATCTATCCTTTTTGTTGTGTAACTTTCAGCTATAAGCGAGGAAATTTATTTCATGGCACCCACGATGTCCTGAAGCAGGTCCTCAGCATCCTCTAGCCCAACTGACAGACGGATTGTTTTATCCGAAACATGCATCAGTTTTCTGGCTTCACTGGTGAAGTTTCCGTAAATAGTGCTGTATGGATGTATTGCCAATGATTTATTGTCGAAAAGATTAGTAGCCCTTTTTATAAGTTTTAAGTGATTCAGCAATCTGAAACATTCTTCTGAAGAAGCCAGATCGAAAGTCAGCATGGCTCCGGGATAGATTCCGAATTGTTTTTTGCTCAATTCGTAATATTTATTATTCTTCAGTCCGGGATAATTAACTGCTTTTACAAAGGGTTGTTGAGATAAAAGTTCAGCCAGTTTTCCGGCAGTCTCCGATGATTTTGTATAACGTAATGCTAAAGTTTCAAGTCCGAGCGACTGCATGTAGGCCACCTGAGGAGTCATGTAGGCACCCAGATTCCTGTGAATTTCTCTTTTCAGCTTGAAAGTAAAGGCTCCTTTACCATGTTCTTTGGCGAGTATTCTCAGTTTTTTTGTCTGATTCCAGTCGAACTTACCATAGTCCAGTATAAGTCCGCCAATACTGGTGGCACCTCCGGATAAATATTTTGTACTTGAAACAATTTCAATATCCACTCCCGATTCTCCGGCATTGAAACTACAGAAGGGGATAATAGTGGTGTCGGCAATCAAAGGTACATGGTGCTTTTTTGTAATTGTCGATATTTTTTCAAGATCAGCCACCTCCATTTGTGGGTTAGTGATGATTTCCAGAAAAACGGCACAGGTATTCTCATCGATATTCTTCTCAACAGCATGAACGTCAGTTAAATCACAGAAACGGGTTTCAACACCAAAGGCAGCTAAAGTTGCTGTAAATAAAGTGTAGGTGTTGCCAAAAAGATGTCTCGAAGTAACTATATTACTACCTGCCGATGCAAGCGTTATCAACGTATTGCTGATAGCAGCCATTCCTGAATTTAAAGCAGTGACACTTAATGCTCCGGTAATATCCCTGATACTCTCTTCATAATGTTGTACCGTAGGATTGGAAATTCGTGCATACGCAAAATCAGGTGATTTTCCGGTAAAAGCCAATTCCATAGCCTCAGCAGATTCAAATTCAAAAGCGGCAGTATGGTACACCGGCATACTTAATGCTCCATAAGGGTCATTCTTTATGAATTTAGTATGAATAGCTTTTTTGTTGAATCCTTTATTTTCCATGTTTTACATATTGACAACAGGTGACTATCTTAATCTGGCACCTAATTTTGTTTCAAAATTATTTTGCAGTTTTTTCATGATGGCATCAATCTGTGTGTCGGTCAGTGTTTTTGTTTCATCCTGTAAAATAAAGCTTACAGCATATGATTTCTTACCGGCATCAAGATTTTTTCCTTCGTACACATCAAACAAGTTTACCTTTTTAAGGATTTTTCTTTCCGACTCATAAGCAATTTTCTCAATCTGCGCAAAGCTGATATCTTTATCAAGCAAAAGTGCCAGATCCCTTTTTACTTCAGGATAACGGGGAATCTCAGCAAACTGAACCTTATGTTTCTTTATTTCTTTTAACAGGTTATTCCATTGCAGGTCAGCAAAATATATTTCCTGATCAATATCAGTGGTTTTTCTTATTTTTGGATGAACTATACCCAGTACTGCCAGCTGTTTTCCGCCGTTGGTTTGAATTATCAGCGCATCACTGAATAAATCATCCTTATGTTCAATGATGTTAAGCTTTTCAGAGGAAACTCCCATTCGTCTGAGGATATTGTCAACATAGGCTTTCAATTCATAAAAGCTTGATTTATGGTCGGCAATAGCCCATGATGAAGCATGTTGTTGCCCGGTAATCCAGATTCCTAAATGAAAATCTTCGGAATAAGCAGCCAGCGTTTCACCTTCTTTTTTGTTTTCTGCATTGTATTGATAACAATTGCCAAACTCATAAAGTTTTAAATCGGCATGTTTACGATTAATGTTGTAAGCAATGCTTTCCAAACCACCAAAAAGCAGGCTTTGTCGCATAACATTCAGGTCGCTGCTTAACGGATTCAGTATTTTTACACTTTGCTTAGCAGGGAATGAGGATAAACCTTCGTAATAAGCGCCTTTTGTCAGCGAATTATTCATTATCTCATTGAATCCCTGAGCTGTTAACTGCTCTGCAATAAGGTTCTGTAATTCAAAACTGTTGGGACGTGAGCTGTAACTCAAAGTAGATTTCAGTGTATCACCGATTTCAACATTATTATAACCGTAAATCCTGAGAATATCTTCAATTACATCCACATCTCTTTGTACATCCACCCTGTAGGAAGGAACCTGAAGTGAAAATCCTTCTGCATCCGAACGGATAATTTTCATCTCCAGTGCCTGAAGTATTCTCTCAATATTTTCGCGTCCGATCGCTTTGCCAATAAGAGAATTTATCTTTTGCACAGATACTTCCACATCAAATGGTTTTATCTCGTTGGGATAAATATCTACGATTTCACTTGAAATTTCGCCTCCGGCAACTTCCTGTATCAGGAGCGCGCAACGTTTTAATATGTAAATGGTGTTGGCAGGGTCGCAACCTCTTTCGAAACGGAAAGAGGCATCCGTATTCAATCCATGACGCCGTGCAGTTTTTCTGATGCTTACGGGATTAAAATAGGCGCTTTCAAGAAAGATGTTTGTAGTCTGTTCGGTAACACCTGAATCCTGTCCCCCAAAAACACCTCCAATACACATTGGTTTTTCTTCGTCGCAAATCATCAGATCGGCAGCATTAAGTTTCCGCTCAATACCATCTAAGGTTGTAAAAGGTGTTCCTTCGGGCATGGTCCTTACGCGAACCTGTTTTCCCTGAATTTTATCTGCATCAAAAGCATGCAGGGGTTGACCCATTTCATGTAATACGAAATTGGTAATATCCACTACATTATTAATCGGGCGCAGACCGATGGTGCTTAGTGCATCTTTTAGCCATGCAGGGGATTCAGATACCTTTACATTTGAAATAGCTACAGCGGAATAGCGCGGACAGGCTTCTGTATTTTCTACAATAACAGGAATAGTGAGGTTGGTGTTCTGAACTTTGAAAGTCTCAACTTTCGGTTTGTTGAGTTTTATCTCAGCATTTTTTATGGCAAAATAAGCTGCCATATCACGTGCCACACCATAATGCGATGCTGCATCAATACGGTTAGGCGTAATATCTACTTCTATCAGAAAATCATTTTTAATGCCATAATAATCCTTTGCCTGCATACCTACGGGAGCATCTTCAGGTAGCACAATAATGCCATCGTGACTGGTACCTATGCCAATTTCATCTTCAGCGCAAATCATTCCGCACGATTCAACTCCTCTGATTTTTGAACGTTTGATGGTGAAACTTTCATCGCCTGCATATAATTTGGTGCCTATAGTTGCGACCACTACTTTTTGTCCGGCAGCAACATTCGGGGCACCGCAAACAATCTGTAAAGGTTCGCCTGAGCCGGTATTTACAGTGGTAACATGTAAATGATCAGAGTTTTCATGTGCAGCGCAGGTGAGGACTTCCCCTATGACCAGCCCTTCAAGCCCGCCTTTGACGGTTTGCACTTCTTCGATACCTCCTACCTCTAAACCGATTGATGTTAATATCTTGCCGGTTTCTTCTGCAGTCTGATTGATGTTAATATAGTTCTTTAACCAATTATAGGATATGTTCATCTAATAAATAATTTGTTAATTTTTTGTTGGTTGACTCAGTTCTTTGTCATCTCTTTTTCCTGTTACTGAGCAGAAAAATCGAATTTCAATGCAGTGCGCTTCTGGTAATTAAAGAGACCTGCAAAGATAATCATTTATAATGAAAGTGAAAAGGAGAGCTGATTTTTGAGAATTATATTCTTTTTTGTTCAGGACAAAATTCTCAGAATGTTTTGAAATGTGCAAAATATCATTATTTTTGCAGCCAACAATAAATATCCGTACCATGATTAAAGAAAATTTCATTCGATTATTTGAAGACGCTTTTCGCAAATACTGGGATATGCCTGCATACAGTAATTATGGTGAGAACATGACACTTACCTATGCAGATGTGGCTAACCGTGTTGCAAGGTTGCATATACTTTTTGAACAGTGTAACATTCAACCGGATGATAAAATTGCGCTGATTGGACGAAACAATGCCAATTGGGCAATTACATATATTGCTACCGTAACGTACGGAGCCATCATTGTGCCTATACTTCAGGATTTTAATCCCAATGATGTACATCATATTGCCAACCATTCCGAGTCAAAATTGTTATTTACCGGTGACAATATCTGGGAAAATCTGGAAGAAGAAAAGCTTACTACTGTTCAGGCAGTTTTTTCTTTAACAGATTTTAATTGCCTGTCAATTATTAATAAACCGGAAACAGAAGATACAGATAAACAAGTTTTTCATATTGATAGAAATCAGGTGAAACACGATGTTATCAATACCCTTTTCCGTTCGAAATACCCCTACGGATTTCATAAGGATGATGTAAGGTATATTGATAAGCCGAATGATAAACTTGTATCTTATAATTATACATCAGGTACCACCGGTTTTAGTAAGGGAGTAATGACGAGTGGTAATGCCCTTGCAGGAAACATCACCTTTGCTATCGGAACAGGAATCATAAAAGAAGGGTATAAAATAATTTCATTTTTGCCTTTGGCTCACGCCTATGGTTGTGCTTTTGAGTTCTTGTCATCTACATGTATCGGTTGCCATATTCATTTTATAGGAAAGATTCCTTCACCAAAGATTTTACTGACAGCTTTTGCCGAAATTAAACCAAACGTTATTTTTCTGGTACCGCTTATTGTTGAAAAAATATATAAAAAACAAATTCAACCTCTGATCGCTAAACCAACGATACGTTGGGTGTTGAGAATTCCTTTCCTCGATCAAACCATTCTGTCTACAATCAGAAAAAAACTTATCAATGCTTTCGGAGGAGAGTTTGTGCAGTTGGTGTGTGGTGGTGCTCCCATGAATGCTGAGGTCGAAGATTTTCTGCATAAAATAAAATTTCCCTATACAGTGGGTTATGGGATGACTGAATGTGCACCTTTGATTAGTTTTACCGAAGCAGAGAATTTTGTTCCAAAATCATCCGGTCAGGTAATTCCTTTCATGGAAGTGAAAATTTCGGAAAAAGATCCGGTTACCGGTATCGGAGAAATTTGTGTGCGTGGAGAAAATGTGATGTTGGGTTATTATAAAAATCAGGAGGCAACCGATCAGATAATCGATAATGAAGGATGGTTACATACAGGTGATTTGGGGACTGTCGACGAGAATGGTAATATCTTTATCCGGGGCAGGAGTAAGTCAATGATTCTGGGAGCCAGCGGTCAGAATATCTATCCCGAGGAAATTGAAGCCAAGCTAAATAATATGCCGTTTGTGATGGAAAGTCTGGTGATTGAAAATAACGGAAGACTGTTTGCTTTGGTTTATCCCGATTATGAGGCAGTTGATATGGAAAAACTTGATCAGAATCAATTGGAGAAAGTGATGGAAGAGAACCGTGTAGCACTTAATAATGTGGTGGCTTCCTATGAGTCGGTGGCTAAAATACAGCTTTATCCTAACGAATTTGAAAAGACTCCCAAGAAAAGCATCAAAAGATATTTATATGCGACTGCTTTCTCTGATAAACAGTAGTCTGATAATCAGTCGTTTGTGCGAAGTGTGAAAAAAAGTTGAAAAAAAATAAAAAAAAACATCTGAAAAGTTTTTGCATTATGAAAATTAGATGTAATTTTGCATCGATTTTGAATTGCAAACTAATATTGTCGAATTTTAAAAGTTTTTTAAAAAATGAAAAAAGTAATTTTATTTTTTGCTGTTGCTGCAGTTTTCGCTGCATGTGCACCAAAAGCTGCTGAAACTACAGAAGAAGTTGTTGACACTGTAGCTGTAGAAGAAGTTGTTGCTGACTCTACTGTTGTTGACTCAACAGTTGTTGAAGCTACAGTAGCTGAAGAAGCACCTGCTGTTCAGTAATTATAACAGTAAACAAAAAAAGGAAGTCCGTTATTCATTTAACGGACTTTTTTGTTTAATGCTCATGTCATCTTTTTTTTGTAATTTTGCAAACAAAAATATTAATTGAGAGTTGAGAATTGAGAGTTGAAAGTTGAGAATAGGGTTTTTATCAATCAGATAACCAACTGAATATTTAACTCTCAACTTTCAACTCTCAATTCTCAACTAAAAAACATAAATTCTGTTGAAAAGATGGTTTTAAGAATAGCAGTTCAGGCCAAAGGTCGTTTATATGAAGAAACGATGGCTCTTTTGAGCGAAACCGGCATTAAATTGGAATCAGGGAAAAGGTTGTTGTTGGTTCCGGCCAGGAACTTTCCTGTGGAAGTACTTTTTCTGAGAGATGATGATATCCCTCAATCAGTTGCCGATGGGGTAGCGGACGTGGGTATTGTAGGCGAAAACGAATTTGCCGAAAAAAAGAAAAATGCCATCATTGCAAAACGTTTGGGATTCAGTAAATGCCGTTTATCATTGGCCATACCCAAAGAAATTGAATATCCCGGCATTCAGTGGTTTAACGGAAAGGTTATTGCAACCTCCTATCCTGAGATTCTGAAAGATTATCTGAACGATCATAATGTTAAGGCTGATGTGCATGTGATTACCGGCTCTGTTGAGATTGCACCGGGTATCGGACTGGCAGATGCAATATTTGATATTGTAAGTTCAGGCAGTACGTTGATTACAAATCATCTGAAAGAGGTTGAGGTGCTGATGAAATCTGAAGCACTGTTGATTCAGCATCCGCAATTGTCGGAGCAGAAACAGCAAATACTCAATGAGTTGTTGTTTCGTATTGAATCTGTTCAGCTTGCTGAAGATAAGAAATATGTGTTGATGAATGTGCCGTCGGAGAATATTAAGCAAATTACTGAAGTATTGCCGGGAATTAAGAGTCCGACCATTCTTCCGCTTGCTAAGGAAGGCTGGAGCTCATTGCATGCGGTAATCAGCGAAAAAGAATTTTGGGATATTATCGGTAAATTAAAGCTTTTAGGTGCTGAAGGCATTTTGGTTGTACCTATTGAAAAAATGATTTTATAATCAAAATCATATGAATCTTTGCATCGATCAGGGCAATTCAAGCACTAAGATAGGCGTGTTCAGTGAAAATGAACTGATTTACACCGAACTGATTTATCAACCTGATGCTGAAAGAATAATAACTGTTTTCAGGCAGAATAATATTCAATATTCAATTCTTTCAAGTGTGATTCATCCTGATGAAGGTCTGAATGAATTTCTGAAGAGAGAGAGCAAAAAATATATTGAGCTGAGTCACACGACTTCACTGCCAATAAAAAATAATTATAAAACACCTGAGACACTTGGCCGGGACAGGCTGGCGGCGGTAGTGGGCGCAGTGAGTCTGATGCCTGACACCGATTTACTGGTTATTGATGCAGGAACTGCAATTACCTATGATTTTGTCGATGCATCAGGAGTTTATCATGGAGGTAATATCGCTCCGGGCCTGGCACTCCGGGCACGTTCTTTATCCGAATTCACAAAAAATCTGCCTTTGGTGGAAGTGACTGAGGAGGTTGACTTTCTGGGTAATGATACCCATTCTGCAATTCAGGCGGGAGTATTATATGGTATTGTTTTAGAGATAGATGGATATATTGAACGTCTTATGCTAAAATATCCTAAACTTTCAGTATTTTTAACAGGCGGTAGTAGCTTTTACTTTGAAAACAAGTTAAAAAATCGCATCTTTGCAAACGAAAATTTAGTATTAACAGGTCTCAACCGAATTCTTCAAAATAATGTTCAATAAAAATCAGCTATTTCTTTTGGTTTTGTTTCTTGTTTTTGCACAATTGTTTGTTGGTCAGAATAATACAAATTCACCTTATACGCGTTTTGGCTATGGTGAACTTATTGATGCCAATTCGGGAGAGCAACGGGCAATGGGAGGAATTGGGATTGGTTCCAGAAGCAGCAGTTCTATCAATGCTATGAATCCTGCATCATACAGTGCGGTTGATTCTATGACTTTTATGTTTGATTTCGGAGTATCCGGTTTAATCTCACGTTTTTCTGATCCAGCCGGTAAAAATTCTAAATTTAACTCCAACCTTGAATACCTGAATATGCAGTTTCCGGTGACCGATTGGTTGGGATTCAGCGCAGGTTTATTGCCCTATTCATTTAGTGGCTATAATTTCTCCCGCTCTGACTCTGTGCTGGTGGAGACCAATAGTACGACACCGGTTTATGAGAATTATTCTGAGTTGTATTCAGGTGCCGGAGGTATAAGTCAGGTATATGCAGGTTTGGGAGCTAAACTGTTCAACCACGTTTCAGTAGGGGTAAATGCCTATTATATGTTTGGAGACATCATTAATAGCAGAGGTCTTACTTTTACAAATCTTGATGCGTCGACACAGTTAAACTCAATAGTAGTAAGGAGCTTCAGATTCAGATATGGTGTGCAGTTTTTTAATACTTTTGCAAAGAAGCATACAGTAACGCTGGGGATGATTTTTGAAAATAAAGCGCCTTTAAACGGTAAATTTATTCAGACTCATTTTGCAATTCCCGGCGATACCATTGCTTATGATAATGATTTCGAATTACCTGTGACCTTTGGTCTCGGGTTGAATTATAATTTCGATAATAAGTTAACCATCGGGTTGGATTACTCCATGCAGCAGTGGGGAGATGTTTTATTTTTTGGTAAAACCGACAGCCTGAGAAACCGTACAAAACTTGCCATTGGTGCGGAGTATATCCCCAATGCCAGAAGTAATAAATACCTGGAAAGAGTACGTTATCGTGCCGGCTTAAATTTGCATGATCCGTATTATAAATTAGCCGGAAGTGCACCGGTAAAGAACTTTGGTATAAGTTTTGGAGTAGGTTTGCCGTTGAAGACAAGTAACACCGTTGTAAATGCTGCCATCGAATATGGTAAGGTAGGTGATAAGAGTATATTCAGAGAAGATTATTTTAAGATTACCTTTAATGCAACTTTCAACGAGAATTGGTTCTTTAAACGAAAATTATAAATTATATAACATATAACATAGAGAAAATATGAAAAAGTTGATTATTTTAATGTTGAGTATAGTTGTCCTGACAAATTGTTATGCTCAGAAGAAAAGTAAAAAGGATAAAAATGAACCGGCCCCGACAGAGGTGGTAGCACCAGCTCCTGCACCGGCAGCAGAGGAGTCCAGTGTTGTTACGGAAGAATGTCTGACCAACCTGAGTCTTTTCAATGAATCGGCCAAAAACAAACAATATGCTGATGCGTTGGCCCCATGGAATCAGGTGTTCGAAAATTGTCCGGGTGCTAATAAAGCGATTTATAGTCAGGGACGTTATATCCTGCAATGGGAATTAAGCCAGCAAAAGGATGATGCATCGTATAAAAAAGTGTTTGACAAGTTAATGCTAATGTATGATAAACGCATGAAGTATTTTGGGGATGATCCTAAATATCCTGCTGCATGGGTAAAAAGTATTAAAGCACTCGATTACATCGTCTATGTGAAAAATGATGAATTGAAAAAAGTTGCTTATCAGTGGTTGGAAGAGTCGATTAATGAGATGGGCACCAATTCTGAAATTGAAGCATTGCGCCAGTTTGTAGTTCTTTCAGATAAAATTTATGCCAGTGATAAGGCTCAGGGTGAAAAATATATTGCCGATTATCTGAAAGTGAATGAGATTTTAGAAGCCATTTCAAAAGAAACTGATAATAAAAATGCTGAATTGGCAGCTCAGTATAAAAACGGACTTGACATTGTTTTTGCTCAGAGTGGTGCTGCAGACTGTGTGACCTTAGAAAATTTATACAGGGAAAAAATTAAAGAGAATAGTACAGATCTTGCTTATCTGAACAAAGTTATTTCTTTTTTTCGTAGGGTAAAATGTACAGAGTCACAAGTATATTTTGATGCAGCTGTTTCGGCACACAAAATTCAGCCTACAGCTGAGTCGGCTAGTGCACTTGCTTCGATGTCATTCAGTAAGGATAGTTACCAGCAGGCCATAAATTATTATGAAGAGGCAACCAGACTGAGTGATGTAAATGAAGACAAAGCCAATTATCAATACCTGATTGCACAGATATATTATTCAAAACTTGGTAATTATCCAAGAACCAAGACCCATGCACTGAACTCGCTGGAATTTAATCCATCAAACGGAAGTGCGTACATGATTATTGGTTTGGCATATGCAGGAGCTAAAGGAATTTATGATGATCCGGTATTGGCTAAATCTGTTTTTTGGGCAGCTGTTGATAAATTTTATAAAGCCAAACAGGTGGATCCGTCATTGGCAGGTGATGTTGATAAGTTAATCAGCACTTACAGCCGTTACTTCCCTTCTAAAGAAGATATTTTCTTTAAGCCGGAATTACAGGATGGTAAGCCTTTCTATGTAGGTGGCTGGATTGGTGAATCTACTACGTGCCGATAAGTGTTGAAAACGCTGAAGATTAAATATATAAATAAAGGTATGACAACCGCCATTTCGGTGGTTGTTGTGCTTTTTTTACTTATTTCATGTGCCTCTAACGAGACTGAACAAATTGATCCGGTATTAAACAGAGCAGATATTCCCAGACTTCATGCTTTACAGGTTACCACTGTAATTTCTGACTCAGGAATTACACGTTATCGTATTAATACTCCCCAGTGGGATATTTACGATAAATCAAATCAACCTTACTGGGAATTTCCGGTGGGTGTGCATTTTGAACGTTTTGATGAAAAGCTGAATGTTGATGCCAATATTCATTGTGAATATGCTAAGTTCCTTGAAAATGAGCAGTTGTGGGAGTTGAAGGGAAACGTGAGAGCAACAAATATTCAGGGTGAATTGTTTGAAACTGAACACTTGTTCTGGAATCAAAGGGAGGAGAAAATCTATTCTGATAGCCTGATCAAAATTACGCAGGCAAACTATATCATCACAGGCGTAGGTTTTGAGTCGAACCAGGAAATGACCAGATATCAGGTGAAAAATACTACCGGAGTAATTCCGGTGGAAGAATAGTTGTAATTGAAATATATCCCTGAGTTAAGAATGAGAGTGAAACTTCCTATATTGTTCATCTTTTTTTTACTTCCCACGATACTCCTCGGGAATGACTCGATTGTAGGTAAATTTGTAAAGACATGGAGGGTTATCGATCGTTTTGCAACTGTTGATTCAATTCCTGTCGATACCTCTTTTTTGAATTTTCAGAATGATAATCATATTGACAGACTAAGTATCGCTAATTCATATCGTGGGAACCTGGGGTCGCCGATACAATCCAAGCTTTACTTCAACCGTCCTGAACAGCATGATTTCCTGTTTGCAGATGCATATTTTCCCTATATAAAGCAAATAGAATCCGCCACATTTTATAATACCAACAAACCTTTTTCGGGTCTCTACTATCTAACAGGAGGAACCAATTATTATGAAGATGAACAAATCAGGTTTCTCTTCACGGCAAATGCTAATAAAAAACTAAATTTCGGGACGACACTGGATTATTTGTATGCCCGTGGTGAGTATAAAAATCTGGCCTCGAAAAGATTTGCAGGCTCTTTGTTTGGTACCTATGATGGAAAAAAATACAAAGCTACTTTTCATGCCAGTGCCAATAATCACAGCAATTATGAAAACGGGGGAATCGAAGATACCATGTATATTAATGGCAGTGTAGTCTATCCATCCTATAATATCCCTGTTAATATTAACGGGTATTCAAACTATCGGCACAATCAGTTGTTCTATAACCATCAGTACAATATCGGTATCGACCGACCTGTCAGAGTCAGTGAAGATTCAGTAAAATTTGAATATGTGCCGGTAACAATTTTTGCGCATACCTTTCAGTTGGATGATATGCGTAAAAAATATTATGAATCTGCTGTTGAGCGGGATTTTTACGCTAACACCTATTCTTCCGGTAATATTACAAAAGATACAGCATCGTTATTTGTTCTGACAAACCGGGTTGCTGTCAGCATGGCTGAAGAATTCAATAAATGGATGAAGTTTGGATTAACAGCTTATATAGAAAATGATATCAGAAAATACGGTTACCTGAACGATACAATATTTTCACATTTAAGTGAATCCAATACGCGCTTAGGTGGTGTTTTGTCGAAAAATCAGGGTAAGTTGTTGCGCTATAATATTGAAGGTGAACTTACCTTTTTGGGTCCGAAGATTGGTGATTTTTTACTGAAAGGTAATCTTGGAAGTTCCTTTAAATTGTGGAAACAGGAAATTGGACTTGTTGCCCGAGGATTTGTTAAAAGTCAGGAGCCATCTTATTTTATGGAAACCTATGACTCTAATCATTTCAGGTGGAGAAACAATTTTGATAAAACTTATAAAACCCATTTGGGAGGTACATTTGCTATTCCTTCATTAGGATTTAAATTTGATTTGTCGGTGGAAAACTTAACAAACTATATCTATTTTAACGACAAGGCATTGCCTGAACAATTTTCAGGAAATATACAGGTGGTGGGTGCTGATCTGAAACAGGACTTTCATTTGGGAAGATTTACCCTGGAGAATAATGTCGTTTACCAGTTGAGTTCTCATCAGGATAAATTACCTTTACCGGATCTTGCATTGTATCATAATTTGTATTATCATGATTTATGGTTTAAAGTATTGAGTGTGCAGATGGGGGTAGATATGCGTTACCATACTGCCTATTATGCGCCTTCGTATATGCCGGCAACCGGTCAGTTTTATGTGCAAAACGACTGGAAAATAGGAAATTATCCGGTAATGAATGCTTACCTGAATGTACATCTCAAAAGAACCCGTTTCTTTGCGCAGTACTATCATGTCAATCAGCTGTTTATGAAAGGAGATTACTATTCAATGCCTTATTATCCGCTATATCCGTCGTTATTTAAGATGGGTTTGACATGGAATTTTTACGATTAGTGTAAGTCTTTTGTAAAACAAACAAAAATGAAAAAGAAATATCTGCCTGCTTTGTTGGCGGGAATTATTATAATCATTTCGGCCATTGTTTACTTCGGGAGAACTGCAGGTATCAGGGATTTACCTGAGATACTGAAAGACGGACGTTTGTCAGTTTTGATTGAGTCGGGAGAACATGGATTTACGAAAGATAGTATGAAAGTGTATGGCTTTCAGTATGAAATGATTAAGCGGTTCTCGAATGCTATTGGTGTCGAACTGGTTGTTATCAATGAAGAGAATACCAAAGATGGAATTGCTGAACTGACGGAAGGAAAATGTGATGTCCTTGTTTCGCTTCGTCCGATCGTAAATGATTCGACATTACCGGTAAGGTATTTTAAACCGATTATTTCCACCAGATTGATGTTGGTTCAAAGAAAAGATAGTGTTGGTAATCATCAGATTTCCAAACAATATGAGTTGGATAATGATACTATTACCCTGATGCAGAATGCTCCTTACACCCCCAGATTAAAGGATTTGTCGGAGGAGATGGCTGCAAATATATTTTTTCATGAAGTTGACCGGGAAAATCTGGATGAGATGATAAGAATGGTTTCTGAAAATAAATGTACATACACAGTTTGTCCCGAATATCTTGCAAAAAGTCTGATAAACCGATACCCGAATATTGATATAAGTGTTCCTTTAAGTTTTAAAGAAGATTTGTCGTGGAGTGTAAACAGCTATTCAGTAGCTTTACACGAACGACTCAGTATTTTTCTCGATGAGTTTGTCGGTTCACCCGAATACTTTAGTTTATACCAGAAGTACTTTGGTAACAGATAAAAGTTTAACAGTTAAAAATTACATTAGTTATGCCAGTTAATATACCCGCAACCCTTCCGGCAGTTGATTTATTAAGAAATGAGAATATCTTCGTTATGGATTCGGACAGAGCTTCCACTCAGGAAATCAGACCGTTGAAAATCGTGATATTGAATCTTATGCCGGTGAAGATAACCACAGAAACAGATTTAATTCGTTTATTGTCAAACACTCCGCTGCAGATTGAGCTTGATTTTTTGCAGTTGGAAAGTCATACCTCGAAGAATACCCCGGTTGAGCACATGATGAATTTTTACAAGAGTTTTGATCTTATCAGTAAAAGTAATTACGACGGTATGATAATAACCGGTGCTCCGGTTGAGCAGATGCCTTTTGAGGAAGTGGATTACTGGCCCGAAGTTACAAAGATAATGGATTGGGCACGGCACCATGTAACTTCCACTCTGTACATATGCTGGGCTGCTCAGGCCGGCATGTATCACTATTACGGAGTGCCGAAATATCCTCTTAATGCTAAAATGTTCGGAGTGTTCGAGCACCATATTCATAACCCGAAGAACCCGATTTTCAGGGGATTTGATGATGTGTTTTATGTGCCTCACAGCCGGCATACCGAAGTCAGGGCAGAGGATATTTTAAAGGTTCCTGAGCTGACTATCCTGTCGGAATCTCCTGAGTCGGGAGTGTATATGGTGATGGGTCGGAACGGACGGGAATTTTTTGTTACTGGTCATTCGGAGTATTCACCCATGACACTTGATTCAGAGTATAAAAGGGATTTGGCGAAAGGTTTGCCTATCAATATGCCACAGAATTATTATCCGGACAATAACCCGGAACTTGATCCGCAGGTAAGGTGGAGAAGTCATGCGAATCTTATGATTACCAACTGGCTCAACTACTTTGTTTATCAGGAAACACCATACGATTTAGATAAAATCGAGTAAACATACATGCGAAAAATAGAATTACTGGCTCCGGCGAAGAACCTGGCTTGTGGAATGGCTGCCGTTGATCATGGAGCAGATGCTGTTTATATAGGGGCATCTCAATTTGGTGCCCGCGCTGCGGCCGGGAATTCGATGGAAGACATCGCGACACTGGTGGCTTATGCGCATCGTTTCATGGTGAAAGTCTATGTGGCGTTGAATACCGTGCTTACCGATGAACAACTCCTGCCGGCCGAAAAACTGATTTGGGACATTTATCATGCAGGAGCTGATGCCCTGATCATTCAGGATATGGGTATTCTGAAACTTAATTTACCCCCCATCGTTTTGCATGCCAGTACGCAAACCGACAACCGAACGGTGCAAAAAGTAAAGTTTCTACAGGATGTAGGCATCTCGAGGGTAGTATTGGCGAGAGAACTGACGCTAAATCAAATAAAAGATATTTCTTCCCAAACATCTGTTGAACTGGAGGCATTTGTTCATGGCTCTCTGTGTGTTAGCTACAGCGGTCAGTGCTACATGAGCGAAGCCATGTGCGGCAGAAGTGCCAACAGGGGAGAATGTGCCCAATACTGTCGCTTGCCTTACCAGTTGTATGATAACGATGGGAATATGCTGGTGAGAAGCAAACATCTGTTGTCGTTGAAGGATCTTGATCTTTCAGCCCATCTGGAAGAAATGATGGAGGCAGGCATTACTTCCTTTAAAATTGAAGGCAGACTCAAAGAGGTAGAATATGTGAAAAATATCACTGCCTATTACCGGAAGAAATTAGATCTCATTATCAACCATTCAGGCAGAGAGAAGTATATACGGGCATCTGCTGGAACCACCACCTTCTTTTTTGAGCCCAATCCTGAAAAAAGCTTCAGAAGATCATCCACGGATTATTTCTTACAGGGAAGACATCATGGCATTATTCAGCCAGAGACACCAAAATCGCTGGGTGAACCAATAGGGACCGTTAGTTTTGTTGGCAATTATCATATAGAACTTAAGACAGATAAGTCCGTTCACAATGGCGATGGTTTATGTTTTATCAATGCACAGGGCGATTTGGTAGGATTCAGGGTGAATAAATCGGAAAATAAACGAATTTTTCCTTTTGAGATGCCCCGTTTAGAACCAGGTACGCAGGTTTATCGCAATCAGGATCATGAGTTTGATAAAATACTGAAAGGGAAAACTGCCGAAAGAAAGATTAAAACTGCCGTTAATTTTACTGAAACAACTGAGGGCTTTTCCATCGAAATTGCTGATGAAGCCGGATTTAAAGTTGAATCAATCTTTCCTTACAAGAAAGAACCCGCCCGCAAGACAGAGGGAATAAAAGAAAACATCATCAGTCAGTTGTCGAAAACAGGCAACACTATTTTTGAAACAGGCGAAGTCAGTGTTGACATCGAACAGCCGTGGTTTTTTCCTTCATCAGTACTGAACGATTGGCGCAGAATAAGTTTTGAGAAATTTGAAGAACAACTTGTGGCTTCTTACGTTCGCGAGTTGCCGGTTCAGCCCGTTGCTGCAGATTATCCGGAAGAAAAACTGAGTTATCCGGGGAATGTCACTAACAAACTTTCGAAGCAATTCTATTACGAACACGGTGTGAAAGAAGTCATGCCCGGATTTGAAATTAAAGCCGAGAAGGGGGTACCACTCATGTTCACAAAACACTGCATCAAATACGAAATGGGATGGTGTCCGCGTGAAGGCAACAAATCAGCCGTAAAAGAACCGCTATTCCTGGAAAATAACGGGCAGAAATTCAGGCTGAGTTTTGATTGTGTGAGGTGTGAGATGCACATTTCTAATAGCGAATAGGTAATAGCGAATAGGTAATAGGTAATAGGTAATAGGTAATAGGTAATAGGTAATAGGTAATAGGTAATAGGTAATAGCGATGAGCGGAATATTGCCGGTTCAGCATTAAATTTCAAAAGATTACAATAAGTAATCAATTTATAAATTTCAATAATTGTACTTCTGCTATTACCTCTTCGCTCTTCGTTATTCGCTTTTACCTATTCGTTATTCGCTTTTACCTCTTCGCTCTTCGTTATTCGCTAATCAGGAACTTTTGCTGTTTCAATGCCTGCAGGTATTTTTCAGAAAAGAATTCATTGTTCTTCTTCGTATACCTCACATCAGTAAAAACCTGTGCAAGCGTTTCCTTGTTGTTCTCAGCGGTAAATTGCTGATAGAATGCGCTTTTCTCTTTTTCAGCATAAATGCTGTTGATGTCTTCCTCTGAAAACGGTTTGTAGGTATTGTAGTGAACCACCGACTCAAGTGGCAGTCGGTCCGTTATTGCCGGATTATCAGCGGGGTATCCAACGGTAATGGTAGTCACCGGAATCACCAGTTCGGGCAGATGCAATGCTTCAATGATTTCCTGGGCATTGTAGGTGGTAGTTCCCAGATAGCAAATACCCAATCCTTCACTTTCAGCTGCCACCGCAAAAGTCTGTGCAAAAATAAGCGTATCGATGGCCGAAGCCATAAACGACTGAAAATTATCATATCCCGGTTCGGCTTTTCTCATCTTACACCATTGAGTAAAACGACTGTAATCGGCGCAGAAGGTCAGCACCGCCGGAGCCTGTGTAATCATCGGCTGGTTGAAATGAGCCGGAGCCAGTTGTTTTTTAAGTTCCCTGTCCGTTGTAACCACCACGCTGTAAGCCTGCATATTCCCTGTGTTGGAGGCTTGTGCAGCCGCATTCAGGAGTTCGGTCATCAGTTCGGGAGCGATGTTTTCGTCGGTGTATTTACGTATGGTGCGGCGGTTGAAAAGAATATCAAGCATAATACAAGCGATTTATGTGTGAATGGAGTACAAAGGTAGGAAAAAATGAAGAATTTGTGATATTGCTTAATAATATTGACGTTCTGCATAGTTCGGATTTTGTTATTCAAGAAGGTCTTTTTATCTTTGTAATGCCTTTATAAATAGCTGCCTGACTATATAAGATCTGTGTTTAATTTATCCTTGTTTACCATGCTAGAATCCTCAGAAAAGATCGTCAAAGTTCATCTGGTTCAAACCTCTCTTCAAACCGTTAAGAACAAATCATTGGTTGTTCCTCAGTCGAAAGGTAAATATGATATCATGAAGATTGTCGAACTCATGAAGCCCCGTGTTCCTTTTGTTGATGTTGCCATCATAGTTATCCTGATACGCACCTTCAACCAGATGGTGATTGAACTGGCATCGGAGGGTTACCACATCGACACAGAACTGGTACACATACGTCCCGTTATTACCGGAACAGTGCCTGCCGAACGCACCACACTCAAAGCAAACAAACTAAAAATTGTTACCCTGCCCGGAAAGGCTTTGCGCAACTGCGTCGCTAAAACAAAACTTCGCGTGTCGCGCCAGGAATACCGTAACCGCTACCTTACCGATATCCGTAATGCGATTGATCATAAAGAACCGGTGGTAGAAAAGGAGTATGTCGAGTTGAAAGGTTGCAACCTGAAGATCATGGGCGATTTTCCTGAGTGCGGTGTCTGGCTGACTGATACTGAAAACCGAATGAAATACCAGGTAAGCCATATCGGTAAAACATTCAATAAACCGAAATCCCTTGTTTTCAAACTTCCCGACGAACTGCCGGCAGGCAATTACCAGGTAACTGTTGTTACTTGTTATTGCGGTACCAGGCGATTACTTTCAAAACCCACGACCCTTCCCGGTTGTGTCCGCCTCTCAGTGTTTCCCTCTACAAAGAGCAATATCGCTCAGCAATAAAGAGCAAGGTTGCTCTACATCTACGAACGTACTTGCTCTACCTCTTAGAACGCTGTTGCTCAGTGATGCAGAACGCCATTGCTTGATGACGCGATACCTTGCT
>JAYFPP010000157.1:0-7381 GCA_034927635.1 Paludibacter sp. | reverse complement strand
ATTCCGTTGAAAATTGCTGCACGCGTTACCGCTCTGATGGCTGCATTCATTCCCGGAGCATCACCGCCGGAAGTTAATAACCCAATACATTTAATACCCTGATTCATAAATTTGTGTCTTATTTCCCGAGACTACGAAGCGTATCTGCGACTTTTTCCATCAGCCACATCGGTGTGGATGTCGCCCCGCATATCCCGATTTTTTTCGTCAGATCAAGGTCCAATTCAAACAACTCAGAAGGCTCTGATACAATGTAGGTATTTGGATTAATACTTTTACTGTGTTCATAGAGCACTTTTCCGTTTGAACTCTTCTTTCCGCTGACAAATATTACTATTTCATTTTCCTTTGCAAAGGTAGTAATATTTGGAATTCTATTCGACACTTGCCGGCAAATTGTATCAGAATATTCAAATTGTGCCGCTTCTTCTTTCTGATCTGAAATATTCTGAATTAATTTATTGAAACCTTCCAGTGATTTCGTTGTCTGAGAGAATAAACGGATGTTTTTCGACAAGTCAACTTTTGACAGATCTGACTCCTTTTCTACAATTATTGCCTTGCCGTCGGTTTGTCCAACAAGCCCGTTAACTTCCGCATGGCCGGTTTCACCATAGATAACAATTTGGGTTTCGCTATCGGATGGTGCTTCATAGGCATTCTTTATGCGGGATTGAAGTTTTAATACCACAGGACAAGAGGCATCAATAAGGGTGATATTGTTTTTTTTGGCAATTTCATAAGTAGAAGGTGGTTCGCCATGCGCCCTGAGAAGCACTTTTGCATCGTGTAACTGAGCAAACTGCTCATGATTGATGGTAATCATTCCCATTTTCGTCAGGCGATCTACTTCCTGACCGTTGTGAACAATATCTCCCAGACAGTATAAAACATCGCCTTTAGCCAGTTCTTCCTCCGCCTTTGAAATGGCTTTAACCACTCCGAAACAAAATCCCGACTTTTTATCAATTTCAATATTCATTTTTTCTTCCCATTTTCAGTTATTTTTTTGAAGCACATTAGTCACTTAAATAAACATAAGCTTATACTGAATCTTCCTGTCAGTAATTGTATTAATTATTTAATATAATGATATTTAGTCGATAAAAGAGACTATATTTACTTAAGAGACTAATGTGATTAAAAATATCGTTTACGGGGAATAAACGTTTTTAGATAGTGATATGTTTAATTGTTTTCCAGTTTTTTACGAAACAGATCATTAAGTATTGCCTGTTGTTCACCTGGTTTAAGATTAGAATTATCAATTACGATCGCATCTTCTGCTTTTCTGAGTGGACTTTCAGCCCTGTTCTGGTCTCTTTCATCCCGTTCAACAACATTAGCCAGTACCTCTTCAAAAATTACGGATTCTCCTTTTGCCATCAACTCATCCATTCTTCGCTTGGCCCTGATTTCGGGCGAAGCAGTAAGGAATATTTTCAACTCGGCGTCAGGAAAAACCACTGTACCAATATCGCGACCATCCATCACGATTCCTTTTCCGGCACCCATTTTTTGTTGCTGCCTCACGAGCTCACGGCGCACTTCCTTCAGTGTACTTACCCTGCTGGCGCCATCAGAAACCTCGAGAGATCGTATCAGATGTTCTACATTTTCTCCGTTTAAGTACATTTCAGCCTTACCATCAGTATTCACTCTGAACTCCAACTGTATCTGATGAATATGTCGTTCAATATTTTCCACATCCATGTGAACACTGTCCATCCAGCCATTTCTCATACAAAACAGAGAAACAGCGCGGTACATGGCACCGGTATCAACATATATATATCCGGCATCTTTAGCCAGTTGTTTGGCCATTGTACTTTTCCCACAGGAAGAAAATCCATCAATGGCAACAATTATTTTTTTCATCGTACATTAAAGCTTAAACTCATTAAGAGAAGTACTAATGGAGAAAAGATAGGCGGAATTACCCACCTGAAACTGGCTCACACCAAATCCCACCTGAAACTTACTTATCCGGATGCCACCTCCGAAAGAAAATCCGGCCATACTTTTAAATCCGTTCATCTTTAACTCCTGGTGCCGTCGATGATTATACGACCCAACTAAATATAAATTCTTACCGGGGATAAACTCTACACCTATTACAGCATGACGAAAAGCCATATCAGCAAAGCTAATCTCTGAAATATAATCTTCCCGTTCGAAATCAATCATCGAATTCTCATTATCAATATAATTCAAATCCCATTGATGAAGATTGTGCATGGTAAGTGAAAAACGGAATGGGGCATGCTCAAGTTTATAGGAAGCTCCCAATTGAATATCGAACGGAAGCGGCTCAAGATGCTGTCCATCAACACCGGAATAATAACCTTTAAACTGTGTTCCGATGTTCCGAAAAACTAATCCGGCAGAAAAAAACTTTTCAGGAAGCTGATAACTTATACCTAAATCCAGTGCTGCACCATAGGATATATATTCATCGGCATAATTTGAGTATATGGGTTTTAACGCCGCTCCGAAAGAAAATCCGGCCTGTAGTTGCCTGCTGTAAATCAGGCTGAGTGAAATATCCTTTGCCGAGAACTCACCGATAATCTCATTATATTCGGTAGTTTTCTTAAAACTACCATAATCAACATACTGCACTCCGACAGCAAAATTATTTTTACCGTATGTCTTTCCGAATATAGCCGAACCAAACTGAATATCAGCCAGATAATTCGCCATATTCAACCCTATTACATTATCAGTATTTTTATTCAATAATGCCGGATTCAGTAACGCAAAATTAATGTCCGGATCTGCCATGGATACATGCTTACCCCCCAATGCTGCCATCCTTGAAGATACGGGTAAATCTAAAAACTGAAAAACGCCATTGCCCGCATAGGACATCTCCAACAGAGATAAAAATAGGAGTATACCTGTTATTTTACGATTCATTTATTAGTAAACCAGATTTAAACGATATGGATAAAAAAACGAAAATGCTTTCTCAAAAAACTTCCAAAGATACATTATTTTGATGACTCAACTACAAAAAACATAGGACATCAACAGCATTATAAACGCAGAATTCTGAAAAAATTTCATTTTAAACTCAAAAAAAACAAGAAAATCAATAATTTAGAGTTTTAAAGATAATAAATGAAAAATATTTCGTTCTATAATAAAACAATTAAAAAAAAAATTGTACATTTGCCCAGCTGAAAAACAATAAAAAAATTGGATTTATATGGACATTAAAAAATCATCCAAAGCATCACTTGAAGATAAAAAAACCATTTATACACTCATGGGTTTTATTGTTGCTTTATCGTTGATTTACATTGCTTTTGAGTGGACAAAGAAGGAAGTTAGTATCTATGAGGACGTTTCTTCAGAGGTACTTATTGAAGACGAAATTGAAATCGTTCAGACTGCTGAAGCACTTCCGCCTCCTCCCGCTCCTGAAGTCCCTGAAGTGATTGAGGTGCTTAATGTGGTTGAGGATGACGTAGAAACTGCAGAGATCGTCATTGATACCGAGGATGACAAAAACAAACAGGTAGTTATTCAGGCTCCTGTTCAGGTAGCTGTTGTTGAGGAAGAATCAGAAGTTGTATTTATGGTGGTTGAATCAATGCCCTCTTTCCCGGGTGGTGATGCTGCCTTATTTAAATATTTGAGCGACAATATCAAATACCCTGTAATTGCGCAGGAAAGTGGTATTCAGGGACGTGTTATTTGTCAGTTCGTTGTTAACCGCGACGGTTCAATCGTTGATATTGAAGTAGTTCGTAGTGTAGACAAGAGTCTTGATGCTGAAGCTGTTCGTGTAATATCTAAAATGCCTAAGTGGACTCCGGGAAAACAACGTGGAAAAACGGTACGTGTGAAATACACTTTACCTGTTAACTTCCGCTTACAGTAATAAAAATTCGCAACGGTTGCACCGACGGTCAACCGAAGTTTTTCAATACAAAAAAAACCGTTTGGTAAGTTACCAAACGGTTTTTTTTCAAAATACTATATGATTAAAACAGAAATTTATCGTGAGAAAGCTGTGTTGGTAGGTTTAATTACTGCCGACCAGGATGCCACCAAAGCCAGAGAATATCTGGATGAACTGGCATTCCTTGCCGATACTGCCGGCGCGTCCCCTGAAAAGTATTTCTTTCAAAAAGTTGATTTTCCAAACCCTAAAACATTTGTAGGTCCGGGAAAACTTATTGAAATAAAAAATTATATCGATGAGAATGAAATCGGATTGGTGATCTTTGATGATGAACTTACTCCAAAACAGCTCAGGAATATAGAACAGGAGTTGAAAGTACTAATCCTGGACAGAACAAATTTAATTCTGGATATTTTTGCCAAAAGGGCGCAGACTGCCAATGCCAAAACTCAGGTGGAACTGGCTCAACTTCAGTACATGCTTCCACGGCTTACCCGACTTTGGACGCACCTCGAACGTCAACGGGGTGGTATCGGGATGAGAGGACCAGGTGAAACACAAATTGAGACTGACCGAAGGATTATCCTGAACAAAATCTCTTTGTTGAAACAAAATCTTAAGGATATTGACAGACAGATGTCAACACAAAGAAAAAACAGAGGAAAAATGGTCAGGGTTGCCCTTGTGGGTTATACGAATGTCGGCAAATCAACCATAATGAACATGCTCAGTAAGTCGGATGTATTTGCTGAAAACAAGCTGTTTGCCACACTCGACACCACTGTCAGAAAGGTCATTATCGAAAATCTTCCTTTTCTGTTGACCGATACTGTAGGTTTTATACGAAAACTTCCACATCATCTGATCGAATCATTTAAGTCGACGCTCGACGAAGTGAGAGAAGCGGATCTGCTTGTTCATGTGGTAGATATTTCACATCCTAATTTTGAAGAACAACTGGAAATCGTTCGGCAGACGCTGCTTGAGATCGATCCAAAGGAAAAACCAACAATCCTTGTTTTCAACAAGATAGATGCATTCACCTATGTCCCAAAAGACGAAGACGATTTATCCCCGGTTTTAAGAGAAAATTTCAGTCTTGAGGAGCTTAAAACAACGTGGATATCAAAACTTCACGACAATTGTATATTTATTTCTGCAAAAGATAAGTTAAACATCGAAAACCTCAAAGAATTATTGTATCAGAAAGTAAAAACGATACACATAGAGAGATATCCTTATAATGATTTTCTTTTTCAGAAATACGAAGAATAACAGACATCTATATCAAAAGCCACAAATACCTGTTAACACTTAAAAAACTTGACAATGACTAATTACCGTCAGCTAACTGAAAAAGAAATCTCTACCCTTGTGGTGTATGGTTGCAGTTCCGAAAACTGGAAGAAAGTAACTGTCGACGAAGATTTCGCTCCTGATTTTATTTCTAACGTCCATTTCTCAGGTGAAATAAAATTAGGCACCTACAATAAAACCTTTGAACTACCCGGCGGCCTTATAAAGCATTCGGGTATTTTTAACTGCTGTTTGCATAACTGCACCATCGGCAATGATGTGTATATTGATAAAGTCCATAATTACATAGCCAATTACATTATTCAGGAAAACACCTATATTGAAAATGTTAATATAATGGTAGTAGATGGAATAACAACATTTGGAAATGGCATAACTGTCCCTGTAATGAACGAAGGTGGCGGACGTGAAATTCCTATTTTTGATTTCTTGTCGGCTCCGTTGGCATACATTCAAACCTTATATCGACATCGTCATGAGGTAATTCAACATTTACACGACCTTATTGATGCCTACGCAAAATCCTTGAGTTCCGACACAGGAACAATAGGATCCAATGTGAAAATTATCAATTGTGGAAGTATAAAAAACGTACGTATAGGAAACTGTGCCATCATTGAAGGTGCTTCTATCCTTGAAAATGGAACCATTAACAGCAACGAGGAAGCTCCTGTAACAGTGGGCTCAGGAGTAAAATGTAATGATTTTATTTTGAGTTCAGGGGTATCTGTAACTGATTCTACGCTTATCTCCCGCTGCTTTATCGGTCAGGGATGCATCCTGGGAAAACATTATTCTGCTCTCGATTCGCTCTTTTTCTCGAATTGCCAGGGAATGCACGGTGAAGCAACAGCAATTTTTGCAGGGCCCTATACTGTTTCACATCACAAATCCACTTTGCTCATTGCAGGGATGTTTTCATTTCTGAATGCCGGTAGCGGATCAAACCAAAGTAATCACATGTATAAACTGGGTCCTATACATCAGGGCTTATGTGAACGGGGATCTAAAACAACCAGCGACTCATACTTACTCTGGCCGGCAAAAATCGGAGCATTTACACTGGTAATGGGTCGTCACTACAAGCATTCCGACACCTCCGATCTGCCTTTCTCCTATCTGATTGAAAATGCAACAGAAAGCTTTTTGGTTCCGGGGGTAAACTTAAGAAGTGTGGGAACAATACGTGATGCACAGAAATGGCCCAAACGCGACAACAGAAAGGATAGCCGTAAAATTGACCCGATTAATTTCAATCTGCTCAGTCCCTACACAATTCAGAAAATGATAAAAGGTATTGAAGTGCTGAAAAAACTACAGCAGATCTCAGGTGAAACAACAGATATTTACGCTTATCAGAATTGCAGTATAAAGAATTCTTCTCTTAAAAAGGGCTTAGAACTTTATGAAACAGCAATATACAAATTTCTTGGTAATTCTCTGATTAGCAGATTAAAAGACAGAGAGTTTGAGAATATCGATGCTGTAAGGGCACGCCTGAAACCTGATACCAGAAAAGGATCGGGAGAGTGGATAGACTTGTCGGGTTTAATTGCTCCAAAGCAGAAAATTGACGAATTGCTTACCGCCATTGAACAAAAACAATACAGTCTGGAAAAGATTCAATCCGAATTTGAACGGATGCATGAGAATTATTATAATTATGAGTGGACCTGGGCAAAAGATAAACTCGAAAAATACTGGAATAAGTCAATTGAAGAGGTCAATTACGATGATATATTCGAAATGGTGGAAAAATGGAAAAATTCTGTAGTAAAACTCGATCAACTGATCTATAGTGATGCAAAAAAGGAATTCGATCTGAACTCTAAGACCGGTTTTGGTGTTGATGGTGATGAGAACCAGAAACATCAGGATTTTGAATCGGTACGCGGAAGTTTTGAAAACAACCCTTTTGTACTGGAAGTGCTGAACCATATTAAAATAAAAACAGCTCTGGGTAATGAGCTGATTGAGAGGCTGAAAAGAAAGGGGAATTAAGGGGAAGGTTTTAGTGATGAGTGATAAGTGATGAGTGATGAGTTTGCGAATGGGATTATACAACAATATATTAAACGATTATGAACAACTTTAATTTTTATAGCCCGACATTCTTTGTTTTCGGCAAAGAACGGGAAAAAGAAACCGGTA
>JAYFPP010000029.1:0-29818 GCA_034927635.1 Paludibacter sp. | reverse complement strand
CTTGTATTCCCTGAATTTGTCGGGGTGAATATAAGCGGTGACAGGTGCATGTTTTCGTGAGGGTTGCATATATTGTCCTATGGTAAGTACCGAGCAACCTGTAGCAAAAGCATCGTCCATTAATTGGAGAACTTCTTCTTCAGTTTCACCTAAACCTAACATAATGCCGGTTTTTGCCACCAATCCTTTTGAAGCAATGTATGAAAGTACTTTCAGACTTGTGTCGTATTTTGCTTTTGTCCGTATTTGTGGGGTAAGTCGCCTTACTGTCTCCAGATTGTGGGAAATCACATTCGGTTTTTCAGCAATTATTAAATCAATCAGCTCAGGTTTTCCTTCAAAATCGGGAATGAGCACCTCCAAAGTTGTTTCAGGATTTACGTGCTTAATCGTTCTTATTGTTTCTGCCCAAAAGCCTGCACCGCCGTCTTTCAAATCATCACGGTCGACCGAAGTAATAACTGCATGCTTTAGATTCAGTTCACGGATGGTGTCTGCCACTTTCTGAGGCTCGTACGGATTTGGAGGGAGAGGTTTTCCGGTAATTGTATTGCAAAACTTGCATGAACGGGTGCAAATGTCTCCTAAAATCATTAAAGTAGCAGTTCCTCTACTCCAGCATTCACTCTGATTAGGGCATTTTCCGCTGGTGCAAATAGTGTTAAGACCATTTCCCTTAATAAGCGTATTAACATTTGAATATTTTGCTTCGCTGTATAATTTATTACGTAACCACTCCGGTTTACGGGTATATTCCATTTTATTGTTTTTCTTTAAGAAGTTTATTTTTTAATTCGGTCACAGATAAACCAGAAATATTTTTAACAACACGTTTCATAGAGTCTGCAGAACTAAAACCGCACTTTTCAGCTAAAATCTGATTTGTACATGAAGGATCTTCTAAAATGCATTTTTTTATTTCTTCAATCCTGAATGTATTTACAAACGTACAAAAATTCTGATGGTAGTGATTGTTAATCATCTGCGAAATATACGTACGGTTCGTTCCTGTAAGGTTGGCAAGGTCAATAATGTTTAAATTTTCTTTCAGATATATTTTTTGATTTTCAAATAAAAACAAAATTTTGGAAATTAGAACACTTTGAGACTGAATATTGTTTTCATCAGCTTCTTCTTTTGTTTCAGCTACAGTACAGACTTCCATAGTTGCGTTTACAGATTTTTGTTTAAAACCCATCCATCCCACAATGAATAGCAAAGTGCTGAAAATCATTGATACTAAGGCAATCATAATAACATTATTCTGAAAAAAATCGCGACCAAGAGAAGCCAGAATTACTGAACAAATACCGGTCAGTATCATTGAAGTATTGATGATTTTTACATTTGAGTTTTTACTGTCCTCAATATCCGAATAATATTGTTCCGCCTTATCAGCATAACGTTTCAGAAGTTTTGAACTCTGAATCATAAGATAAATTGCCTGGGAAAGGAAGGTAAACCGGACAAAGAAAAAAATGACTTTCAGATAAATGATTTCAAAAGTTTCAAAAGGAACATTCTTGTTGAAAATCCATATTTCTAAATCATCCTGTTTGGTAAAAAGATACCCGATAAGATACAAAATAAAAAGAGAAAAGGGTAGAATTAAATATTTAAAGTGATTTTTAACGGAGAATTTATTGTCAATTGTGAGTAGTCGTAAATAGATGAAATACATCGGATAAACCATCAATGAAGCAAATTGATAGATAGGGTCAATGTAAATATAAACATTTTTTAGGTGGAGAAAATAGATAAAATGAGAAACATACACCAACAATGCAAAAAACATAAATTTCCCCAGAAATTTTTTTGCATTGGTAGCACATCTTCCTCCCAGATTCAAAAGTATTGACCAGAACAATGTTACGTAAACAGGACTTAAAAGTAAAATTGTTTTAAGCATGCATCTAAATTTGTGCAAAACTACAATAAAATAAGCATATCAAGCAAATGAATAATAGTAATTTTTTTACCAATTGTCCTTTTTTTTTTACCAATTGTCCTCACCAGTTGATGATAATAAATTACTTTTGCGTCATAAGTGATAAATGGAAAGTTTTAAAAATTCTTCAATATTCAAGATTACGATTTAATTTGAGTTAAGTAGCGTTTTACGCAATAAAGGTATCACAACCGAGAATTTTTCTGATAGTTTATGGTTTGCCGGGAAGTTTTGTTTAAAACTTCCCGGTTTTTTTTATGCTTGAATCATTGACTATTCGTATTTTTGTCAGCATTTCATTAGTTTTTCAATCAAAGTTTCAAATTTCATTATTATTACACATATGAAGTTGTATCCCAATGCAAAAATTAATATAGGACTGAATATCACAGAGAAAAGGCTGGATGGATATCATAACATTGAGACGGTTTTTTATCCTCTGTCCTTATCGGATGAACTTACTGTTGAGTTGCCGGACACAGATGATGCCCCGGAATATAACTTTCATTTGTCGGGAATTGATATTGATGTAAATCCGGAAAAAAATCTGGTTATTAAAGCTTATCGTTTGTTACAACAGGAATACAAATTAAAACCTGTCGATGTTATACTAAGAAAAAACATCCCTTTCGGAGCCGGGTTGGGTGGAGGTTCATCAGATGCAGCATTCATGTTAAAAGCATTGAATCAGTTGTTTAAGCTAAATTTATCTTATAATGAATTAGAAAGACTTGCAGTACGTTTAGGAGCTGATTGTCCTGTTTTTATCAAAAATCAGGCTGTTTTTGCAGAAGGTATAGGTGATGTTTTTACGCCTGTCAACTTATCCTTAAAAGGTTACTATATTGTTCTGGTTAAGCCTGATATATTTGTGCCAACACCCGAAGCTTATGCATCCGTTGTTCCTAAGCAGCCTTTAAACTCTCTGATAGAAAATATTAAAATGCCTGTTTCAGAATGGAAAAATTTCATCTGTAATGATTTTGAAACCCCGGTATTTTACAAGTATCCTTTGATTGGGAAAATTAAAAGTCAGTTATACGAACAAGGTGCTCTGTATGCTTCAATGTCGGGCTCAGGTTCCTCTGTTTACGGTATTTTTGATCATAATCCGACTAAGCCGGAAGGCTTTGAAAATTATTTTATTTATATAGGTAGCTTATAATATAAAATGCTTTGATTGTCTTTGAAAAAGTGTAAATTTGCAATTCTAATTTTTTTAACAACTACTTCAGCATGCCGGAAAAACGTAGCTATAATAACAATAAGCGAACACAGACAATACAACCAGTAAGTGCCAATGAATATGGAAAACTACCACCACAGGCTCCTGAACTTGAAGAAGCGGTGTTGGGGGCTATCATGCTTGAAACTGATGCATATTCAATGGTTTCAGAAATATTAAAACCGGATTGTTTCTATAAAATCGCGCATCAGAAGATTTATGAAGCTATTCAGGAGTTAGTGGTACATCAACAGCCTGTGGATTTGCATACTGTGACTGAACAATTAAGAAAAAACGGAACTATTGATGAAGTTGGTGGACCATATTATATCACACTACTCACTGCGAAAGTAAATTCTGCAGCTCATCTTGAGTATCATTCCAGAATTATTGTTCAAAAATATCTTGCAAGGGAATTAATACGTATTTCTTCTGAGATTCAGACCAAAGCATTTGATGATAAAACTGATGTCGATGATTTGATGCAGGAAGCTGAAGGGATGCTTTTTGAAGTAACCCAGAGAAATTTAAAGAAGGATGTTACACAGATTAATCCTGTAATTGAAGAAGCGCGTAACCGTATGGTACAGGCTGCTCAGAAACAGGGGGCAAGTGGCGTGCCGAGCGGATTTCACAGTCTTGATAAAATTACATCTGGTTGGCAGAAGTCGGATTTGATTATTATTGCTGCACGTCCTGCTATGGGTAAAACAGCGTTTATCTTATCCATGGCAAAAAATATGGCTGTTGATTATAATACTCCTATGGCTGTATTTTCACTTGAGATGTCGAATGTACAGCTTGTGAATCGTTTAATTATGAATGTTTGCCAGCTGGAGGGCGAGAAAATAAAAAACGGTCAGCTTAGTGCTTATGAATGGGACAAATTCGATAAAGATATTACTCAGCTCATGGATGCTCCTGTTTATATTGATGATACTCCCAGTTTGTCAATTTTTGAATTGAGAAGTAAAGCACGTCGATTAGTTAAGGAACATAAAATTCAGTGTATTGTTATCGACTATTTACAATTGATGAATGCTTCAGGAATGAGTTTCGGAAGCAGGGAACAGGAAGTTAGTATTATTTCAAGGTCGTTAAAAGGGCTGGCAAAAGAGCTGGATATTCCAATTATTGCGCTCTCGCAGTTAAACCGTGGTGTTGAAGGACGGTCAGGCCCTGAAGGAAAACGTCCTCAGTTGTCCGATCTTCGCGAATCCGGAGCTATTGAGCAGGATGCAGATATGGTATGCTTCATACATCGTCCTGAATACTATAAGATTACCGAAGATGCGCAGGGAAATTCATTGCTTGGAATTGCTGAGATCATTGTAGCAAAACACAGAAACGGTGCGACGGGTGATGTACAGCTTAAGTTTAAAAATGTCTACGCCAAATTTATGAATAAAGATGATTCTGATGCAGAGGATAATCCCTTTGCTGCAGGAGGTTATCAAACCATTTCATCAAAAATTAACGGCAACCTTGAAAATAATGCTGGCACCTTCCTGCCACCTCAACAATCAGCTTCTCCTTTCGGAGGGATAAGCAAATCTGATGAAACACCATTTTAATTAGTTGAGAGTTGAGAATTGAAAGTTGAGAGTTGAGAGTTAATTGATTGATTAATATCGTGCTGATCTTAATTATAACTTTCAACTCTCAACTCTCAACTGTTTTGTGTTTGTATTTGAATATTATTGCAAATAAAACAGTGATAATTAATGCATAAGCGGCAAAAACAAACCAAATACTTTGCCAGTCTTTTACCTGTGTTACCGGGTTCTCAAACCATTTTGCAATAACTAATCCTGCAATAATATTACCCAGAACAGCTCCAATACCATTGGTCATCAACATAAATACTCCCTGTGCTGAAGACTGTATCCTTGAGTCAGTGTTTTTTTCTACAAATAATGCACCTGAGATATTGAAAAAATCAAACGCCATTCCGTAAACAATACATGAGGCAGTTATCAGAACAAAACCCATCACAGTATTTTCGGCAAATCCAAATAACGCGAAACGCAAAACCCAGGCTAACATGCTGAATAGCATTACATTCTTAATTCCGAATTTTTTCATAAAAAACGGAATTGCCAGGATAAACAGGGTTTCTGAAATCTGAGAAATGGAGAGAATGATTGTTGAGAAATTATTGATGAGCCCTCCCTTTTCAAAAACAGTTGCATCTTGCAAAAAACTGTCGCCATAAGCATTGGTTAATTGCAAAGCACCCCCTAACAATAAGCTGAAGATAAAGAAAATAGCCATTTTCTTTTGTCTGAATAAAACAAAAGCCTCCAAGCCTAATTTCTCAATGAGTGATTGTTTCTTTGAGCTTATTTCTTCTTCGTTTTTTCTGACAGTTGGCAAAAGAATGAAGGAATATATCGAAAGACATAATGCGCCGATTGCCGAAATGATAAATGAAACTTTTATACTCATCCCCAGACCCCAATCTTTTGTGAAAAAGTTAGTTAGCCACATAGCAGCAATAAAACCAACTGTTCCCCATACCCTGATAGGCGGAAAATATTTTGTCGGGTCTTTGCCTTCGTTTTTTAAAACCTTAAAACCAATGGCATTGTTTAAGCCGATAGTAGGCATATAAAAACACATAGCTACAAGTAATACCCAGAAAAAAGGCATCGGAGCATCAATGAAAGGTAAAAAAAACATGGTTAGACCAAAGAGTAAGTGTAAACCTGCATAAACAAAATTGGCTTTCCATTTGTCGGCAATAATACCAAAGAGCGTAGGCATTATTAGCGAAGCAAAGCCCATTGTTGAAAACACTAACCCGAATTCCGCTCCATTCCACTGTTTTTCAACGAATCCGTAATGACCTAATGTCATCATCCATGACCCCCAGATGAAAAATTGCATGAAATTCATGATTGTTAATCTCAGCTTTATGCCCATAATATTATATTTTAGTGTTTTTTCTTGGTGAAATCTATTTCCGAATTTAATTATATGCATTGTTATAACATATAAATTGATTTTTTTCGAAAAATCCGGACGCAAATTTAAACATTTCTTTGTTATTTCAAAATAATAGTATACCTTTGTGCCATATTTCTGTTCTATAATAAGGCAAACCTGCTTTTATATCAACCGATATTAATTTCAATTTAATAAATTATTATTTCAAGCGTTTATAACATCGTTCGATATTACCGTCCTGATAAACGTATCAACAAAATTTATGAGTAATTACAACCTCACACAGCTTGAGTCAAAAGATATGACTGAGCTTAAAAAAATTGCGGCCGAGTTAGAATTAAAAGTGTCTAATTCAACACAACAACAGCAACTTGTTTATGATATTCTGGATCGCCAGGCAGTCGTAAATTCTCAACAAAAAGCAGCAAAAGAAAAAAATAACCCTGCTAAAGGTAAAAGATCCCGCGTTGCGCTAAAAAAGAATCCTGAACAAAAGGTTATGACAGCTAATGGTAAGAATACCATACACGCTGATGAACCGCAAAAGAAAATCACTCTTGAAGAAAAAACTCCACAGGAAAAACTGAAAATCAAAGAAGAAGCAAAGGTTAATCCTGTAAATCAACCTGTAGTTGAAGGAGATAACCAAAAGAAGATAGAGATTCCCGCTAAGGCAAAACAAACAAAAAAGAAAGCGCCAAAAAAAGAAATCGCAGCAAAAGAAAACGAACCAATTGTTGTAAAGCCGGCTTTAAAAAATATCCTGCCTGAAATTGAAGAAGAAACGAAAAATGAGCCGTCAACAACTGAAGTTGTAAATGAAATTATTCCGGAAACTACTCCTGCTGAACCTTCTGTTCAGGAAGAAAATGAAACTACTCCCCAATTAGCTACTCCTGCTCCTGCAAACGGAACTCCTCCCCAGCATAAAAACAATCATCCGCAGAATAACAACCGTCCTAAATTCAGTCCGCAGAAGTTTGAGAAACAATATGATTTTGACGGGATATTAGAAGGTACAGGTACGCTGGATATGGTTGCCGATGGGTATGGCTTCTTACGCTCTGCTGATTACAACTATCTGAGTTCTCCCGACGATATTTATGTGTCTCAGTCACAGATTAAGTTATTCGGTCTGAAACCCGGTGATACAGTAGTAGGTTCCATTCGCCCGCCTAAAGAAGGTGAAAAGTATTTCCCGTTAATCAGGGTTACCAAAATTAATGGTCGCAGTCCGGAATATGTACGCGATCGTGTACCTTTCGAACACCTCACACCATTGTTTCCTGACGAAAAATTTACACTTTGCACAGGTAAAAATGATCCTTTATCAGTTCGTATGGTGGATTTGTTTTCTCCAATTGGAAAAGGGCAGAGGGGATTGATTGTTGCACAACCTAAAACTGGTAAAACTGTTCTTCTCAAAGAGATTGCCAATGCTATCGCAGCAAACCATCCTGAAGTCTATATGATTGTTTTGCTGATCGATGAGCGTCCTGAGGAAGTTACTGACATGGCCAGAAGCGTAAAGGCTGAAGTGATTTCATCAACATTTGATGAACCTGCTGAACGTCATGTTCGTGTTGCTTCAATGGTACACGAAAAGGCAAAGAGATTAGTGGAGTGCGGGCATGATGTGGTTATATTACTTGATTCAATTACCCGCCTGGCCAGAGCTTATAATACTGCTATGCCTGCTTCAGGAAAAATCCTTTCCGGTGGTGTGGATGCCAACGCCCTTCATAAGCCCAAACGTTTCTTCGGTGCTGCCCGTAACATTGAAAATGGCGGTAGTCTTACCATTATTGCCACTGCATTGACTGAAACAGGTTCAAAAATGGATGATGTAATCTTCGAAGAATTTAAAGGTACCGGTAATATGGAATTGCAGCTTGATCGTCGTCTTGCCAACAAACGTGTATTCCCGGCCGTTGATATCATGGTATCAAGTACTCGCAGGGACGATTTATTGCTTGATAGTGATACACTTAACCGCATGTGGATTTTACGTAAATATCTGTCGGATATGAATGCGATTGAAGCAATGGAATTCATGAAAGACCGTATGGAACGAACATATAACAACGAAGAATTTATGCTCTCGATGATGAGCGAAAGAAAATAATACAAACAATTTCAATTATCAATTAAAAACAAAGAATTTATGAAATTATTGGAAGGAAAAGTGGCAATTGTAACAGGTGCTGCACGCGGCATTGGAAAAGCTATTGCCCTCAAACTGGCCAGTGAAGGTGCTGCGATAGCTTTTACCGATCTGAATATAGATGAAAATGCATTAATGACTCAAAAGGAAATTGAATCATTAGGAGTGAAAGCAAAAGGCTATGCTTCAAATGCTGCAAATTTTGACGATACACATGTTGTTGTAGAAGAAATACATAAAGAATTTGGTCGTATTGATATCCTGGTTAATAATGCCGGCATTACTAAAGATGGTTTGATGATGCGTATGAGTGAAGCACAATGGGATGCTGTGATCAATGTGAATCTGAAATCAGCATTTAATTTTATTCATGCTTGTACTCCGATTATGATGAAACAACGTACAGGTTCTATTATTAATATGAGTTCTGTGGTGGGTGTTTCAGGAAATGCAGGACAAGCAAATTATTCCGCATCAAAAGCAGGTATGATTGGTCTGGCAAAATCTGTTGCTAAGGAATTAGGAACCAGAGGAATCCGTGCCAATGCAATTGCACCGGGATTTATTGAAACAGAAATGACCCATGCTTTAACTGACGAACAACGTGCTAAATGGGCTGAAGCAATTCCTCTTCGCCGTGGAGGTAAACCAGAAGAAGTAGCAAATGTTACCTTATTCCTGGCATCAGACTTGTCTTCTTATGTTAGCGGACAAGTGATCAATGTTTGTGGTGGCATGAATACCTGATTCTTATTTAACCATATAAGTCATATAAGGAACATATAAGTTTCTTAGTATTGCTATAATATAAAAGAGACTGCAAATTGATTTTGCAGTCTCTTTTAATTTTGTATAAACTTATATGTTCCTTATATGACTTATATGGCTAATATTTAATTTACAAAAACCAGCCGGTCATCATCATGCACATCAACATGAATTGTTGTGTTGTTGGTAACTTTACCTGCTAATAAATCCCTTGACAGATCGTTCAGTATTAATTTTTGTATAGCCCGTTTCACCGGTCGTGCACCAAACTGAGGATCAAAACCTTTGTGAGTAATGTATTTTATTGCCTTTTCGCTAATTTCTATATGAATATTGTTGCCAGATAGCAGTTTTTGAACGTTGAATAATTGCAATTTTACAATGTCCTCAATCTGACTTTCATTCAATGGCGAGAACATGATTAATTCATCTACTCTGTTTAAAAATTCCGGTCTGATACTTTGTTTCAATAATTCAAAAACCTGATTTTTTGTTTTGTCTGCTATTTCGTCATGATTTGAACGGTTTATCTTTTCAAAATTCTCCCGAATTAAGTTTGAACCTATATTCGAGGTCATAATGATGATTGTGTTCTTGAAATTTACTGTCCTGCCTTTATTATCAGTCAATCTACCATCGTCAAGTACCTGCAGTAAAACATTGAAAACATCGGGATGAGCTTTTTCTATTTCATCGAAAAGTACAACAGAATAGGGCTTTCTGCGAATCGCTTCAGTGAGTTGGCCACCTTCGTCGTATCCAACATATCCGGGAGGAGAGCCGATAAGTCGTGTAACGGAAAATTTCTCCTGATACTCGCTCATATCGATTCTTGTCATCATATTTTCATCGTCAAAAAGATAGTCAGCTAATGCTTTCGCAAGCTCCGTTTTACCAACACCAGTTGTTCCCAAAAAAATAAATGATCCGATAGGACGTTTCGGGTCCTGTAATCCGGCACGACTTCTTCTTACTGCGTCAGCAACGGCTCTGATAGCCTCTTCCTGTCCGATGACCCTTTGATGCAACTCTTCTTCAAGATGTAATAACTTGACTTTTTCACTCTGCATCATCTTGTTTACAGGTATGCCTGTCCATCTGTTAACAACGTCGGCAATGTCATCTGCATCAACCTCTTCTTTAATAAGAGCAGTAGATCCCTGTAAATCTGCTAAAGCAGACTGAAAATCCACTATGCTGTTTTCCAAAGATTTTATTCTCCCGTAACGTATTTCGGCAACTTTACCATAATCCCCTTCACGCTCAGCTTTTTCAGCTTCAAATTTAAGTTTTTCAATATCAATCTTGGCTTGTTGTATTTTGTCGATATATGTTTTTTCTGATGACCATTTGTCTCTTATAATTTTTCCTTCCAGCTTGAGCTTTGAAATTTCTTCATTTAGCTGCGCTAATTTTTTTGTGTCATTTTCGCGTTTTATAGCTTCTCTCTCAATTTCCAATTGCTTAATGTTTCTTTCAATAACATCAAGTTCCTCAGGGACAGAATCAACTTCAAGTCGCAGTTTTGCAGCAGCTTCATCCATCAGGTCAATAGCTTTGTCAGGTAAAAATCTGTCGGTTATATACCTGTTTGATAATTCTACAGCGGCAATAATCGCATCGTCCTTGATACGTACCTTATGGTGATTCTCATACCTTTCCTTTAATCCCCGGAGAATTGAAATGGTACTTGCAATGTCGGGTTCATTTACCATCACAATCTGAAATCGGCGCTCCAATGCTTTGTCTTTTTCGAAATATTTCTGGTATTCATCCAGTGTGGTTGCGCCTATTGCACGAAGCTCGCCTCTTGCTAAAGCAGGTTTTAATATATTCGCAGCATCCATGGCACCATCACTTTTGCCTGCCCCAACCAGTGTGTGTATTTCATCAATAAATAATATAATAGATCCGTCGGAACCAATGACCTCATTTACAACCGATTTCAACCGTTCTTCAAATTCACCTTTATACATGGCACCTGCAATCAGTGCACCTAAATCCAGAGAAAATATTTGTTTTGATTTTAAATTTTCAGGAACATCGCCCCGTACAATCCTGTGCGCCAATCCTTCAGCTATAGCTGTTTTACCGGTTCCGGGTTCACCAATAAGAATGGGGTTGTTTTTTGTTCTTCTGCTTAATATCTGTAAAACACGACGAATTTCATCGTCTCTGCCTATTACAGGATCTGATTTGCCGGCTTTTGCACGTTCATTCAGATTGATGGCATATTTATTTATTGCCATTTCATTTTCATTGTTTTTTGCTGGACTGTTAGCATTCATAGTTTTATGTTTTTCTTGGTGATATCAAAATAATGTCCAAAGTTATTTTTGTGACGATATGACATAGTAGCTGAGTATGATATGCTTGCGGGCAGACAAAATGTCGCATATAAGGTGTTGGGAATGTACGTTATAGTATACCTTTTTTGTTATAAATACAATAAATGAATCTGATTCTCAGGATGAAATATGTTCGGTGATATTCATGAATTTGTTTATTTTTTATGATAAAAATTCATAAATAATTAGTAATTTTGCAGCCGTTTAGAAAACATAGATCATTAATAAATTATGTCAGAAAAAAAATTAAACTTATTGGCTGATTTTCCGGCAGTTTCCACCCGGGAGTGGATGGATAAAGTTACTGCTGATTTAAAAGGTGCTGATTTCGATAAAAAACTTGTATGGAAAACAAATGAAGGGTTTAATGTAAAACCTTTTTACCGTACTGAAGATATTGAGAATAATAAATTAACAGATGCAGTTCCTGGTAAATTTCCTTATGTGCGTGGTACTAAGCCTGATAATGATTGGTTTGTTCGTCAGGATATCATAGTAAAAGATGCTGTATCTGCCAATAAGAAAGCCCTTGATTTACTTAATAAAGGTGTTAATTCTCTTGGTTTCAACATTGATAAAGAAAATCTGAACGCTGATTTTATTGCTACACTATTGAATGATATCTCAGTTGATAGTGTGGAGTTGAATTTTAAAACCTGCTCAAAGAAAACGGTTGAACTGGTGAATCTTCTGGGTGATTATTTTGATTCAAAGGGATATGCAGCTCCTCAGTTACAGGGGTCTATCAACTTTGATCCATTTAACAGCATGTTACTGAGGGCAAAAAAATATGATAAGGAAGAAATTGTTTCTTTGATTGCTGCTGCAGCTCAGGCCGCTGCCAGATTACCTCATTACAGGGTAGTTAATGTAAATGCCGTAACACTTAGTAATGCCGGTGCTTATATTGCTCAGGAACTTGGTTACGCCCTTGCCTGGGGAAATGAATACCTTTCGATGATGGTTGATGCCGGAGTTGATACTCAATTAGCAGCAAAAAAAATCAAATTTAATTTTGGTGTTGGCAGTAATTATTTCATGGAAATAGCAAAATTCCGTGCTGCTAAATGGCTATGGGCTAAAATCGTGGAAGCATATCAGCCTGTTTGTCGCAAAACGGGTTGTTCTCATACTGTTGATGGAATTTGCTATTGTTCAATGAAAATGAGGATTCATGCTGAAACTTCTGAATTCAACAAAACTATTTTTGATGCTAACGTCAACATGCTGCGTACCCAAACTGAAGCCATGAGCGCTTCATTAGGTGGTGTGCATTCAATGACTGTTTTGCCATTTGATTCAATATATAATCAACCTGATGATTTTTCTGAACGTATAGCAAGAAATCAGCAATTGTTGCTAAAAGAAGAATCCAATTTTGATAAAGTTTCGGATCCTTCTGCTGGTTCCTATTATATTGAGACATTAACCAGCGAGATTGCATCACAGGCCTGGAAATTATTCCTTGAAACGGAAGAAAATGGTGGTTTCCTTGAGGCCATCAAAGCCGGTAAAGTGCAACAGGTCATCAAAGCAACCTCAACTCAGCGATTGAAGAATGTATCATCCCGTCGTGAAGTGTTGCTTGGCACCAACCAATTCCCGAATTTCACAGAAGTGTCGGGGGGCAAAAAAGCTATAAAAGGTGCAAAAGATAAAAATCAGGACGAAATTGAAACTTTGGTTCCCGTTCGTGCTGCTCAGGAATTTGAGAATTTACGCTTTGCTACCGATGCTGCTTCTAAACGTCCGAAAGTATTTATGCTTACGATTGGAAGTCTGGCTATGAGATTGGCCCGTGCTCAGTTCTCCTCCAATTTCTTTGCATGTGCGGGATATGAAGTGATTGATAACCTGGGGTTTGCTACGGTCAATGAAGGTGTGGAAGCTGCTAGAAAAATGAATGCTGATATTATTGTTTTATGTTCAAGTGATGATGAATATGCAGAACTTGCTCCTAAGGCATTTGAATTGACAAATAATAAAGAAATTCTGGTAATTGCAGGTGCTCCTGCTTCAGCTGATGAACTAAAATCTCTTGGAATTGTTCATTTTATTAATGTGAAAACCAATGTGCTTGAATCGCTCAGGGCTTTTAATGCTCTGTTAGGTATTTAAGTTTCTGGTTGATCATTTTTAAATTCATCAATTTTAGAAATAATCATGAAACAGCCAATTAAAAACTGGGTCATTGCTACCCGTCCATGGTCTTTTCCGGCATCGACAATGCCAGCTCTAATTACAATTTCTTATTTATTCTATAAACAAGAAGAAATTTACAGTGATATAAACTGGTGGTTTGGTATCGTTGCGCTCTTTGGGGTAATCTTTGTACATGCTGCAGGAAATCTGATCAGCGATTATTTTGATTTCAAAAAAAATATCGACCGTAAAGAATCTTTCGGTTCAAGTCGTATGCTTGTTGATGGGATATTTCAACCAAAAACAATATTGATTTTCGGGTTAGTATTGTTATTGATCGGTAGTATTATCGGGTTGGTACTAACTGTTTTTACAGGGATAGACTTACTTTGGATTGGTCTGATAGGTGTAATTGGTACATATTTCTATTATAAGTTCAAATCGGTTGCCCTGGGGGATTTACTGATATTTATCATTTATGGTCCGTTAATCGGCCTGGGAACTGCTTTTGTGATGACAAATGATTTAATCTGGAAAGTATTGTTGTTAAATGTCCCGGTTGCCATGCTGGTTGTGAATATTCTGCATGCCAATAATACACGCGATATTAAACATGATGCAATGGCAAATATTAAAACACAAGCCATGATTCTAGGTGTTAAAGGCTCAAAAATACAATATGTCGTTCTGGCACTTGGTGCATATGTCATGTTGATTATTATGAATGCCATTGGCATGGTTCATCCGGTTAGCCTGCTTACCTTACTGACAGTGCCGGTTGCTTTGAAAAATATTCGCATCATGATGAAAGCTGATATTGAAAAACCTGAATTGATTAAAGACCTTGATGGTATGTCGGCTCAGCTGGTGATGATGTTTGCGTTGGTATTCTCAGTACTTAATTTTATAGCGGTACTATTATGAATAAAATTCTGATCTCAATAATTATAGCTGCAGGACTTTGGTTCTTTATGTTTTCGCCATGGACGGCAGGAATGTTTAATTTCTGGTTTGCGATGAGTATTTCTGCATCAATATTATGGTTATTAAGTATTTTTCTGGGTAAGAATTTCAGCAAACAATTTAGTTTCTCGTCGAAAGAAGTTGCTTTGGGATTAGTTTCAGCGGTTGCGTTATATGGCGTATTTTACCTCGGAAACTATCTTTCAACAGCCTGGTTTGATTTTGCTAAACCACAAATTGGCAATATCTACAGTATGAAAGACGGAAATAATTTATATTTGGTTGGAGTACTGCTATTAATATTGATTGGTCCGGCAGAAGAAATATTCTGGAGAGGATATGTTCAACGTACTGTTGGACATAAATACGGCGATTGGACAGCATTTATTCTTACAACACTGGTATATACCCTGGTTCATATCTGGTCGTTTAATTTTATGCTCATTATGGCTGCCATGGTCTGCGGTGCTTTTTGGGGTTTGATGTTCATGTTTAACAAAAAAAATCTTGTATCGCTTGTCATTTCTCATGCTGTATGGGATTTGTCTGTGTTTATTCTTTTTCCTATTGGTTAAAATTAAATAATAAACTGATGTCCGTTGGACATTGATTAATGTAAAAAAAATATATATGAAGCCCAACTTCAAAAACATTAAGATTGATGAATTTACAGCATCGCAAGCTGTCGCTAACTCTGAATCTAAATGGTTGACACCTGAATTGATTCAGGTTAAACCTTATTATTTAAAAGAAGATCTTGCCGGAATGGAGCATCTCAACTATGCTGCCGGTTTGCCTCCTTATCTTCGTGGTCCCTATAGCGTTATGTACGCCATGCAACCATGGACAATCCGTCAGTATGCGGGTTTCTCTACGGCTGAAGAGTCTAACGCTTTTTATCGCAGAAATCTGGCGGCCGGGCAAAAAGGTTTGTCGGTGGCTTTTGACCTGGCAACACATCGTGGATACGATGCTGATCATGAAAGGGTAGTAGGGGATGTTGGTAAAGCCGGGGTGTCAATTTGTTCGGTGGAAGATATGAAAGTTTTGTTCGATGGTATTCCATTGAATAAAATGTCGGTATCTATGACTATGAACGGTGCTGTTTTGCCGATTCTTGCGTTTTATATCAATGCCGGACTGGAACAGGGAGCCAAACTCGAAGAAATGGCCGGAACTATTCAGAACGATATTCTTAAAGAATTTATGGTGCGTAACACCTATATCTACCCACCTAAATTTTCAATGAAAATTATTGCGGACATTTTTGAATATACTTCGAAAAATATGCCTAAGTTCAATTCGATATCAATTTCAGGTTACCATATGCAGGAAGCCGGAGCTACAGCTGATATCGAATTAGCTTATACGCTGGCCGACGGATTGGAATATCTCCGAGCAGGTGTGAATGCAGGTATGGATATCGACTCATTCGCACCACGTCTGTCATTTTTCTGGGCTATCGGAATGAATCATTTTATGGAAATTGCTAAAATGCGTGCTGCCCGTATGTTATGGGCTAAAATCGTTAAGCAGTTTAATCCAAAAAATCCAAAATCACTGGCTTTGCGTACTCACTCTCAGACTTCAGGATGGTCGCTCACAGAGCAGGACCCTTTCAATAATGTTGGACGTACCTGTATCGAAGCCATGGGAGCTGCACTTGGACATACTCAGTCCTTACACACCAATGCATTAGATGAGGCTATTGCCTTGCCAACTGACTTTTCAGCACGTATTGCCCGTAATACTCAGATATACATCCAGCAGGAAACTGATATTTGCCGTGAGGTTGACCCATGGGCAGGTTCGTATTATGTAGAATCGCTGACTAATGAACTGGCTGAAAAAGCCTGGGCATTGATCGAAGAGGTTGAAAAACTGGGTGGAATGGCTGCTGCTATCGAAACAGGTATTCCGAAAATGCGTATTGAGGAAGCAGCAGCAAGAACACAGGCACGTATTGACTCTGGTAAACAGGTCATTGTAGGTGTAAATCAGTATCGTCTTGAAAAGGAAGATCCGATTGATATTCTTGAAGTGGATAATACAGCTGTTCGTATACAGCAAATTGAACGCTTGCAAAAGTTGAGAACGAACCGTAACGAGAATGATGTTAAAAAAGCCCTTGCTGCAATAACTGAATGTGCTAAAACAGGTCAGGGTAATCTGCTGGAACTGGCTGTAGAAGCTGCCCGTGTCCGTGCTTCATTAGGTGAAATTTCAGATGCCTGCGAAGCAGTAGCAGGAAGATATAAAGCAACCATCAGAACAATCTCAGGCGTGTATTCATCAGAAACAAAAAATGATTCCAGCTTTCAGAAAGCTTGCGAATTAACCGAAAAATTTGCGAAAAAGGAAGGTCGTCGCCCCCGCATTATGATTGCTAAAATGGGTCAGGACGGTCACGACCGGGGTGCAAAAGTTGTAGCAACCGGTTATGCTGATTGTGGCTTTGACGTGGATATGGGACCTTTGTTCCAGACTCCTGCTGAAGCAGCAAAGCAAGCCGTTGAAAATGATGTGCATGTTATGGGTGTTTCTTCACTTGCTGCAGGTCACAAAACCCTTGTACCACAGGTAATTGAAGAGCTGAAAAAGCTTGGTCGTGAAGACATCATCGTTATAGCGGGTGGAGTTATTCCTGCACAGGATTATGATTATCTTTACAAAGCAGGTGTGGCTGCAATTTTCGGTCCCGGAAGTCCTGTGGCAAAAGCTGCTTGCACAATCATGGAAATTTTGCTCGAAGATTAAAAAACTATAATCATATCAGAATTATAAAATTACTCTGCTATAAAGGACTTACCGCTGTTTGGTAAGTCCTTTTGTGTATATATATTGTAAGAAAAAACATTTTCTGTGTTGTTCTTGTTATATTTTAATAAATCTATATCCACACAAATTTAATAATGAATTACTTAATTGAAAATATTTATATATCTCATTTAAGAGTTATCGTCAGATATTTTTAATTATTGTTGTTTGTCATGCTGTTCTTCTTTTGAAAGTTAAGAGCTGACTCATAAATAGAATATGAAAGAAAATACTTATCATAGTATGGAGGATGATTCAGTCAATCATAGCAAACAAATCTACAAAACTCTTGTGGATAACCTGAAAGATATCATTTTTCATACCGATGATAAAGGAAATCTTATCTTTCTGAATAATTCATGGGAAACAATTACCGGGTTCACAAAAGAAGAAGCATTAGGAAAGCATTTTTTGAATTATATTTATATTGATGACGTCAGTGATGCAACATCGATATTTGAGTCCTTGATTCAGGGTAAAGAGACTTTCTATCCACATGAAATTCGTTGTGTAACAAAATCAGGAGAACAGAGATTGCTGGAGATATTTGCGCGCTTGCGAATGGACGAAAACAATCAAATTGCCGGCGTTTTCGGTTCGTTGACTGATATTACAGAACAAAAATACATCCAGGGACTCGAAAATGAACTATTGCAGGTATCAATTAAACTGACTGGTACGCCCAGTGCACAGATTCCGGCAGCTATAAATTTTGCATTGAACAGAATTGGCAATTTCTTTCAGGCCGACCGATCGTATATATTTGAGTTTTCACCATCCTTCGAAACAATGACTAATACTTACGAATGGTGTAAAGAGAATATTGAACCTCAAATTGGTATTTTACAAAATATTCCATGTGAACTGTTGCCCAAATGGCTGAAACTACTGAAAGGTAACCATGAAATAGTAATTTCATCAGTTCATGGAATGAAAGATGTATTTGAAACTGAGTATATTACTTTGAAAGAGTTAGGAATTCAATCCATGCTAATCATACCCATCTTTATTGATAATACCTTATCCGGTTTTGTTGGTCTTGATTATGTTGTAAATACAAAAGATTTTACCAATTCAGAAGTTAATATCCTGAAGGTTTGGAGTAATATGTTTTCAGGTATTATGATGAACCTGCGAAAAGATGTATTATTAAATCAGGCCCAAAGGAACTTTGAAACTTTTTTTAAGACAAACAATGATTTTCTTTTTGTTTTCGATCAACAAACTAATATTATTGAAATAAATGATACAATAAAACAACGGCTTCATTATGAGGAAGATGAATTGCTACACAAGCCCGTAGATATTATTCATCCAATCGAAAGAAGGGCGGAGGCAAAGAAAATTATTGCTGATATATTTGCCTGTAAAACGGATCTATGTAGTATACCCCTGATTACCAAAGAAGGTGAACTTATCCCGGTCGAAACAAAAGTAAAGTCCGGATTCTGGAACGATCAGCCTGCATATTTTGCGGTTTGTAAGGATGTTTCTGAAATCAAACTCTCAGAGGAAAAATTTTCCAGGGCATTTCAATCGAATAATGTGTTGATGGGTATATTAAATATGCAAACAGACAAATTTATCGATGTCAATAACACAATGCTGATACAAACAGGATATACCAGAGAAGAGGTGATTGGAAAAACTGTTCCTGAACTCAGATTGTTTAAAAATCTGCAAAAATTCATAGTTGACTATGAACATATTAAAAATAATCTTCCGTTTAAAGAAATTGAAGCTGAACTGATAAAAAAAGACGGTACAATTTTAACAGGCCTATTTTCAGCTGATTCAATATATATTGGAAAGGATTTGTGTCTTCTTATTAACATGATCGACATAACAAAACGTAAGAAGGCAGAAGAGGAATTGAAAAGAGCAAGAATAGAAGCTGAAGAAGCAAATATGGCCAAAAGTGAATTTCTATCGCGTATGAGTCATGAGTTGCGTACTCCTATGAATTCAATTCTGGGTTTTGCTCAACTGTTTGAAATGGCTGATTTAACTCCTTTTCAACGTAAAGGAATTAAGCATATTCTGAAGAGCGGAAAACATCTTCTTAAATTGATTAATGAAGTCCTCGATATTGCAAGAATTGAGTCAGGTAAATTATCTCTTTCTCTGGAAGATATTAATGTTAAAACGGCAGTAAAAGAAGCTGTTGACATTGTTAATCCTCTAACCATGGAAAAAGAAATAAATATTTTTATCTCTGAGGAATTAGATGAGAATATATGTGTCAGAGCTGATAAACAAAGATTGATTCAGGTGTTGGTTAATTTGCTTAATAATGCCATCAAATACAACAAGCATGCCGGTGCGGTATTTATTGAATCTATATTGCAGGAACAGAATAATGCAGAAGCGAAAGTCAGAATAATCATTAAAGATACCGGAATTGGTATTGCAGATAAAGATATCCCAAAATTATTCATTCCTTTTGAAAGGATTAATCATGAATTTACAGCGACTGAAGGTACCGGATTGGGTTTGTCAATTGCTCAGGAACTAATGTCGATTATGGGTGGTACGATAGGTGTGGATAGCGAGTTGTCGAAGGGAAGTACTTTCTGGGTAGAATTACCCTTTGTAGTAAGTGAAATCGAAAAATTAAATAAGTTTAGTCATCATGATGCAAATAATTTTAATATTTTAGATCGTGAAGGTTCAATTTTATATATTGAAGATAATATCTCAAATATTGAATTAGTAAAACACATCCTTATAAGTCAACGACCTAATATCCAATTAATTTGTGAAGTTTATGGGAGTAATGCCGTAAAAATTGCCACAGAGAAAAAACCCGATCTGATTCTACTGGATCTGAATCTTCCTGATATTCATGGTAGCGAAGTAATAAAATTATTGAAAAGTGATTTCCAAACTAAAGATATTCCTGTTGTTGTTCTAACCGCTGATGCTACACCTCAACAAATGACCCGCCTGATTAGAGCCGGAGCTCGAAGTTATCTTACAAAACCCCTTGATTTGATTGCCTTTTTAGACGAAGTTGATAATTATTGAATCCAACTTAAGCTCCCTGAAATAAACCTGAATACTTATTTTAATGATAACACTCTGGTTATCTGAACTAAATTTGTACGCAGAAATATTTAAGTTTCTTTTTATGAATGAGAAACATATCTTGTAGTTATCATACTTTTAAGTAACTTTGCATGCAACTTGGACAGAATAGACCACGTTCCATAAGTTGAACTTGATAATATGGATGTAAAATCACTTAATGCTCTGCTAAACAACTCTATAATGGGGTTTGCACACCACAGGATTATACTTGATGATCAAGGCAATCCTGTTGATTACACTTTTTTGGAAACAAATAAAACTTTCGAGAATTTAACAGGGTTGAAAAGAGAAGATATTCTCAATCATACTGTTAAAGAAATAATTCGGGGCATTGAAAAAAGTGATTTTGACTGGATTGGTACCTATGGTAAAATAGCCTTGAATGGAGGTGAAGATGATTTTGAACAATACTCAGAGGCACTCAATAAATGGTATAGAGTTCATGCATTTTCAACAGAAAAATTCTTTTTTACCACCATCTTTATTGATATTACCGAGGGTAAGCTTCAGCAAGAAGAATTGGAAAATTTTATTCAGATCAATCATGATTTATTGGGGATAGCCGATATTGATGGTAATATCATAAAAGCTAACAGTGCGTGGGAAAAAGTTTTAGGCTATACTGTTGATGAACTTCTCAACAAAAAATTCATGGATTTAATCCATCCTGATGACAGAAAAAATACAATTGATGCAATTTATAATACTGTTAACGGTGGAAAGTTGTTAGACTATGTAAACCGTTATGTAGCAAAAGATGGTTCAATACGTTGGATTGAGTGGCGTACACAACTTAAGGGAAATTATATTTATGCATCCGCACGTGATATTACCGATCGTAGAAATTCTGAAGAAAAAATAAGAGAAAAAGATATTCAATTCAGAAAATTATCATCTCAGGTCCCAGATCTGATTTTTCAATTTACCCGAAAGCATGATGGATCGTATTTTGTCCCCATTGCTTCTGAGGGTATAATAAATATTTTCGGTTGTAAACCTGAAGACGTGGTCGATACTTTTGAACCTATCGCTAAAGTAATACATCCCGACGATGCTGAACGTGTCATCAAAGATATTGAGTATTCTGCCGAACATTTAACTTACTTTACTTGTGAATTCAGAGTGCAGATTCCCGGAAAAGAAACCCAGTGGATCTATTCGAAATCAGTGCCTGAAAAATTACCTGACGGAAGTGTTACATGGTATGGATTTAATGCCAATATAACTGAACGTAAGTTGGTTGAGGAGAAACTTCGAAGACTATCACAGGCAGTGGAACAAAGTCCTGTTTCGGTGGTGGTTACTGACCTGAATGGGGTTATTGAATATGTCAATCCTAAGTTTTCACAACTTACCGGTTACTCTTTGGAAGAAACGTTGGGAAAGAAGCCAAATGTATTAAAGTCGGGAGAACAAACTGATGACATGTACAAAGAGTTGTGGGAAACAATTGTTGCTGGTAAAATATGGCAGGGTGAATTTCACAATAAAAAGAAAAATGGAGAAATGTTTTGGGAATGGGCTACTATTTCACCTATTTTAGATGATAATGGAAAAGTAACTCATTATCTGGCGGTTAAAGAAGATATTTCAGATAGAAAACAAGCTGAGAAGGATCTGCTTAAGTTTTCGAAAGTTGTTGAGCAAAGTCCGAATATGATTGTCATTATAGGACTTGATGCCATTATTGAATATGTTAATCCTGCTTATAATACGATTACCGGCTTTAGTTCTGATGAAGTTGTCGGTACATACTTCAATATATTAAAATCTGATGATGACGATAAAGAATATGAAAAACTAAAAGAAACAATTCAATCAGGTATAGCATGGCATGGTGAAATTATTGATAAGAAAAAAGATGGTGAATACTATTGGCAGAGTATCTCAATTAATCCAATTCTGAATGAAAATAATGAAATCACACATTATGTAGCTATAATGCAGGATATCAGTGGTCGAAAAAGAGTTGAAAATGAAATATATGATCTGAATATCAATCTGGAACAAAAGGTAAATGAACGTACTTCAGAGTTGATGATTACCAATGAAATCCTGATGAATGAGATCATTGCCCGTAAGAAAAATGAAGAAGAACTGAAAAAATCGAGACAGGAAGCAGAAGAGGCTAACAGAGCAAAAAGTGATTTTCTTTCGAGAATGAGCCACGAATTGCGTACACCCCTGAATTCAATTCTCGGATTTGCACAATTATTTGAAATGGGTGATCTTTCAGTCAATCAAAGAAAAGGTGTTGGACATATTCTTAAAAGTGGAAGACATCTGCTCAGATTAATCAATGAGGTGCTTGATATTGCGAAAATTGAATCAGGAAAAGTGACGCTATCAATGGAACTTGTAAAAGTGAAAGAAGTTATTAATGAAGCAATTGATTTGGTACGTCCACTAACAAAAGAATTACAAATTACGCTCGATTATAAGGAACATCCTTCTGATAATTTATTTGTCAAGGCTGATAAACAGCGACTTGTACAGGTTTTAGTCAATTTGATGAACAACGGGATTAAATACAATAAAAAAGGTGGTTCTGTAAAAATAAGTTCCGCGTTAAAGTTCTCAGAGGAAATAAAATCCGATAATTTAAGAATATTGATTAAAGATACCGGAATTGGTATTGCTGAAAATAATATTGGAAAACTATTTACTCCCTTTTTGAGATTTGGCGAAGAAATGCTCAATACTGAAGGTACCGGATTAGGTTTGTCAATTGCGAAAGAATTAATGACAGTAATGGGTGGTTCTATAGGGGTTAGCAGTATTATTGGTGAAGGCAGTACTTTCTGGATTGAACTCCCGTGTTCTTCGGAAAATGCAATGAACAATGCCCATGGAATAATGGATTCTGCAGAATCGGAAGTTAATTATACCAATATTAAAGGAACGATCCTATACATCGAAGATAACAAATCGAATACGGAGTTTTTGGAACAAATTATTATGAGCCACCGTCCGGAAATCCGCCTGATATGTAATATGTTTGGAAAAAATACGGTTCAGCTAGCATTAGATGAACATCCTGATGTAATTTTACTGGATCTCGATTTGCCTGATATTCATGGTAGTGATGTGATGAAAGATTTGCAGGCAAATCCGAATACTAAAAATATACCGGTAATTGTTATCAGTGCTGATGTAATGCCTGAACAGGTAAGAAGACTTGAGAAGGCAGGTGCAAAAAATTATTTGACCAAACCACTGGATGTGATGGAGTTCCTTCATGAAATTGACCAGGAGTTGTCGAAGAAATATAATGTACCTGAGATGAACAATTAACATAATAATTTTGTAATATACAAACATTCAAATATATAATTTTATGATTGATCACGATCTTAAGAATGCCAAAATTTTAATAGTGGATGACCTGGAATCCAATATTGATGTGCTTAAAGGATTGCTGGAAATGGAGGGCTATACTAATGTAGAAGCAACTACAGACCCCAGAAAGGTACTTGGTCTCGTTAAATCATTTGATCCGGAGTTATTATTACTCGATTTAATGATGCCACGGTTAAACGGCTTCGAAGTTATGGAACAATTAAAAGAAGCCCGTTTGAAATCGCTTAGCCCGAATAAGTTTTTGCCTATTATGGTGCTGACAGCTGACATCACTTCTGAAGCCAAACATAAGGCGTTGGCCGGCGGAGCAAAAGACTTTCTATCAAAGCCTTTTGATTTAATTGAAGTAAGTTATCGAATTAAAAACTTGCTTGAAACTCAGTTTCTTTATCAACAATTGAAGAGCCGAAATATGTTTCTTGAAGATAAAATCGTTAAGTTCCTGAAAATCCAGGATGACTGGTACAAATAATCTTTTCAGTTAGTTTATCGATGCATAATATTCAGGAAAAATTAGATGAATTCCGGCGCTTGCTGGAAATTATGACGGAATTACGTACCAAATGTCCGTGGGATAAGGAACAAACATTTGAAAGTCTGAGAACACTCACTATTGAGGAAACTTACGAACTTGCTGATGCTATTCTGAAAGACAATAAGAAAGAAATCAGTAAAGAGTTGGGTGATCTTCTGCTGCATATTGTTTTTTATGCAGAAATGGGAAATGAGACTCAGGACTTTGACATTTATGATGTTACAAAAAATCTTTGCGAAAAATTAATCTACAGGCATCCGCATATTTTCGGTGATGTTGAAGCTAACAGCCCTGAAAAAGTGATGCAAAACTGGGAAAATCTTAAATTAAAAGAAAAAGGCGGAAACAAAACCGTTCTTTCAGGTGTTCCTGTTTCACTTCCGGCTTTGATCAAGGCACACAGGATACAGGATAAAGCCAGAAGTGTTGGTTTCGACTGGGAAGAACGTGAGCAGGTATGGGATAAAGTTAATGAAGAACTTAATGAGCTGAAAGTTGAAATTGCATCAATGGATCAGAATAAAATGGAAGCGGAGTTCGGTGATCTTATGTTTAGTCTGATCAACGCAGCGCGACTATACAACATTAATCCTGAAAATGCACTTGAACGCACCAACCGAAAATTTATTCAACGATTTAATTATCTTGAATCTAAAACAATATCTTTGGGTAAAGATTTGAAAAAGATGTCGTTGTCGGAAATGGATGAGATTTGGGAGGAAGCAAAGAAAAATGAAAATTTGTAATATAAACCACAAAAGGCACAAAAGAAAGACTAAGGGAACACCTTTCTTTTGTGCCTTTTGTGGTTCTAAATTTTAATAAAAATGAAACAAATAACAATTTTAATCATGAGTATGATTCTTTTGGCCGGATGTGGTCAAAAAAACAATGAGGAGCAATTTATTTATTCAGTTGATAAATTTGCTGATGTTGAAATCTTACGTTATAAGGTTACCGGATTTGATAATCTTACATTAAATCAAAAGCTTTTAATTTATTACTTATCCGAAGCTGCTATCGAAGGACGGGATATTCTGTACGACCAGAATCACAAGAATAATCTAACCATTCGCAGACTTCTTGAGGCTGTGTATGTAAATTATTCCGGCGACAAGAATAATGAAGATTTCAAATCAATGGAAACTTACCTGAAACAAGTATGGATGGGGAATGGGATTCATCATCATTATTCTGAAGATAAATTTACCCCCGCTTTTTCAGAAGACTTTCTTAAGGAGGCTATTATTAGTGTTGATTCAACATTATTACCATTGTCTGAAAATGAGACGGTAGTAACTTTTATCAATAGAATTTTCCCTGTTATATTTGATCCTGCTTTATATAACAAGAGAACTAATCAGGCACCCGGTGTGGATTTAATTGCCACCTCTGCTAATAATTTCTATGAAGGAGTTACACAGAAAGAAGTTGAGGATTTCTACAGTAAGATGGCTGATCCAAATGATTTAACTCCGGTTCCATATGGGTTGAACAGTAAAGTAGTAAAAGAAAATGGACAGCTGGTTGAAATGAAATATAAAGCAGATGGAATGTATGGTCCGGCAATTAAACGGATTGTAGGGTGGCTTGAAAAGGCTGCAGGGGTGGCCGAAAATGATCAGCAAAAGGCAGTGATTAATTCATTGATAGCTTATTACAATAGCGGCGATTTAAATACTTATGATGAATATTCTATTTTGTGGGTACAGGATCTCAATTCGCAGGTTGATTTTGTGAATGGTTTTACTGAATCTTATACTGATCCCCTCGGGCTGAAAGCAACCTGGGAATCATTAGTAAACTTTAAAGATATCGAAGCTACTAAAAGAACTGAAATTATCAGTGGTAATGCTCAGTGGTTTGAAAATCATTCGCCTGTTGATTCCAAATTTAAAAAAGAAGAAGTTAAGGGAGTTTCGGCAAAAGTTATTACAGCAGCAATGTTGGGTGGCGACTGCTATCCGGCAACTCCAATTGGTATCAACCTGCCAAATTCCAACTGGATTCGAAGGGACCACGGTTCAAAATCGGTAACCATCGAAAATATCTCTGATGCTTATGACAAAGCTGCTCAGGGAAGTGGATTCATGGAGGAATTTATGTGGAGTGAGGAAGAAATTGATCGGGCTAAGAAATATGGCTCGTTAACGAATAACCTGCATACCGATTTACATGAATGTTTAGGCCATGGATCAGGTAAACTCTTACCCGGAATTAGTCCTGACGCGCTGAAAGCCTATGGTTCTCCTGTTGAAGAGGCTCGTGCCGATTTGTTTGGTTTGTATTATATGGCCGATTCAAAAATGGTGGATTTAGGTTTGTTACCTGATGAAGAAGCATATAAAACGGCCTATTATCAATATATAATGAATGGTTTGATGACTCAGCTTACACGCATTCAACCCGGAAAGAATATTGAACAGGCACATATGCGTAACCGTCAGCTGATTGCTGCATGGGCATATGAACAGGGAAAAGCAGACAATGTTATTGAATTGAAAGTCAGGGATGGAAAAACTTATGTAGTAATCAATGATTACGTGAAACTGCGCGTCTTATTCGGGAAATTGCTGGCTGAAATTCAGAGAGTAAAATCAACAGGAGATTTTGTAGGCGCAAAAGATCTGATCGAAACTTATGCTGTGAATGTAAATCAGGAAATACATAAAGAGGTATTGGCAAGATATAAACAACTGAATATTGCTCCTTATAAAGGGTTTGTAAATCCTGTATATGAATTGGTAAAAGATGACTCGGGTAAAATTACTGATGTAAAAGTCAGATATGATGAAAATTATGTGCAACAGCACCTCAGATATTCAAAAGAATATTCAGTCTTGCCAAATTATAATTGATTTAAGAACATCATCAGGTAAACCCTGATCGGTATGAATAACTAAATCAGATTTCTGTGCTTTTATTGCATCAGGAATCTGATTTTTTATTCTGGATACGACTTGCTCCTTTGTAAGTCCGTCACGCTTCATTACTCTGTTAATACGAACCTCCTCTGCCGCGGTAACCAGGATAACTTTATCGGTCAATAAATTGAATTTACCTTCGAAAAGCACAGCACTTTCAATAAAAATAAGCCCTGTAGAATTGAACGATGATGCCCATTCTTTAAAATCTTTTTTTACTATCGGATGCACCAGGGCAGATAATTGTTTTAATAGTTCAGGTTGACGAAAAACCATTGATGCAACTGTAGCCCTGTCCAGTTCTCCATCCTTGTAAATATCTGCTCCGAACAATGCTTTTGTTTGATAAATTAATGCTGCATTCTCATTTTGTAACCTTCGGGCTTCCTTGTCTGTGTCATACACAGGATAACCATTTGAACGCAGTAAATCCGATAAAGTTGTTTTACCACTGCCAATGCCTCCGGTTATTCCGATAATCATATGATAGAATATTAGATGTCTTTGATTAATATCTCATTATCAGACTCAATGCATTTAAGTTTAAATTTGGTGTGTTTGTGCCAAAACTCATCCAGCAGGGGGTTTTTATTGGATAAAAATAATTCGGCTCCTTTTGATTCATATCTGTCAAATAACATTGCGACTGTAAGTTTGTTAATGTCCAGCGCTGGTTGATAAGCCCTTGTTCTTATGTCTTCATCGATAATCTCGATAATAATAGACATTTCTGTCAGTTCTGTTAATATCTGGTTGACTAAACGAATAGGCAATTTATACTTGGCGGCAATTTCATCATTTTTTAATGCCGGTTCATTGTTCTCAAATCTTTTTATAATTACATAGGTAAGAAACAAGGTAAGAAATTTTTTATATCTTATGCTAATATTATTGCTATCTCCTTCATAATCATAATTTTGAAGATTTTGAGATGCATATGAAATTTCCGCTCCAAGCAATATGATCAGACAGGAAATCTGTATCCATAATAATAATAAAGGTATCGCAGCAAAACTCCCATAAACAACATCATAACGTGATAAATAAACCTGCCCATTTATATAAATATTTTGAAAGAACTGAAATGCTGTACCGGCAATTATACCCGCTATCGCTCCGCTTTTAAAGTTAACACGTGTATTCGGAATGGCAATATACATAAATGAGAATATTAACCAGCTAATGAAATATGGCATAAATTTCATTCCAAAACGCGTAATAGGGGACAATATATACTGAAGTTGTAACTCGGCAATTAAATTATTTAAATATATACTGAGCCCTCCTGATAAAACCATGAAAACAGGAATGAAAAACAAAGCCGAGAAATATGAGGTAATTTGTAGCATGATGGAACGTGATTTTTTTACCTCCCAAATGCTGTTGAATGTTCTTTCAACCTGACTGAAAAAGTTAAGAACAGAAAATAATAAAATAAATATTCCGATTCCAATGAAAAGTCCACCCTGCGTTGATTCCAGATATTTTTCAACAAAATCCAGAATGGTTGGAATAAGTTCTTTTTGAGCAACTAATGCTTCTTCCAATTTTTCCTGAATCATATTCTCAACACCAAATCCCTTTCCGATGGCAACAAACAGCGCTATCATCGGAACAAGAGCAAATAGTATTGAGTAGGTGAGGGCAGAAGCCCTTATCACCAGATTGTCCTGTGAAATTCGTCGAACAGAGATAACAAGTACCTTTAATAAACGGTAGGTAATACGTTTATTCTTAGATAATTCTGTTTCTGTAATTCGCCATACATCATGTACAATAAACCTGTAGGCAGTACGGAATAATTCAGTTACTTTTGACATATTTATTCTGTTAATACGGCTAAATCATTTATAAAAAGGAAATAAATATCTTTCACCTAAAGTACATTCAAAACTTGTTCTTTAATTTGTTCCAGATCATCTTTCATGAGTACAACAATTTTTTGCATATCACTATGGTTTGATTTAGAGCCAAGTGTGTTGATTTCACGACCAATTTCCTGAGTGATGAAACCTAATTTCTTACCCGGAGCATGTTCTTTCTCCATTGTCTCAATAAAATAATTCAGATGAGTTTTTAATCTCACCTTTTCTTCATTTACATCCAGTTTTTCTATATAAAAAATCAACTCCTGTTCCAGTCTGTTTTTGTCATAATCAAATTTATCAGCAATATTATGCAGGTTCTCTTCCAGTTTAGCTTTGATTTTCTCAACCCTTTCAGCTTCGTATGGAGCAATTTGATCGAGCAGTGAAGCAATGTGTCCTATTTTATCACGAAAAACTTTTTCTAATGACTTTCCCTCCTGAATTCTGAATGACTTTAACTGCACAAGTGCATCGGCCATTATTTTTTTTACTTCAATCCATTCATTGTCATCTAATTCATTTGTTTCCGTCTTCATAACATCAGGTAGTCTCAGGATAATTTCAAACCAGTTGGAGGGCATTTCAATCCCGGTATTTTCTGATATGAGCTGAATTTGCTTATAATAAGTTTCTACTACTGATTGATTAATTTGTGTGGCAGTTTCTTTTGATGAGTTCTCAATATAAAGAGCAAGGTCAATTTTACCACGTTCCAGG
>JAYFPP010000113.1:0-6854 GCA_034927635.1 Paludibacter sp. | reverse complement strand
TGTGAAAAACAAACTTCCGAACGAAGAAAAAGCTCCCCTCGATATCTGGAAGAAAGCCCTCGAAAATATAACTCCTCTCGTGGAAGTTAAATCACGTCGTGTGGGTGGTGCTACTTTCCAGGTTCCTACAGAAATCCGTCCCGACAGGAAGGAGTCAGTTTCAATGAAGAATCTTATATTATATGCCCGGAAACGTGGCGGACGTTCGATGGCCGATAAGTTGGCTGCCGAAATCGTTGATGCCTTTAACAACCAGGGAGGTGCTTTCAAACGCAAGGAAGATATGCACCGTATGGCTGAAGCTAACCGTGCATTTGCTCACTTCAAATTCTAAATAAGGAAATAAGTTAACAAATGGCTAAAGGAGATTTAAGTTACAATAGAAATATCGGTATCATGGCGCATATCGATGCCGGTAAAACAACAACTTCAGAACGAATCCTGTTTTATACCGGTTTGACTCACAAGATCGGTGAGGTGCACGATGGTGCTGCGACTATGGACTGGATGGAGCAGGAGCAGGAAAGAGGTATTACCATTACTTCTGCTGCCACTACTACTTCCTGGGATTATCTTGGAGATAAATATAAAATAAACCTGATTGACACTCCGGGACACGTGGACTTCACCGTAGAGGTGGAACGTTCATTGCGTATCCTTGATGGAGCTGTCGCAACTTTCTGTGCCGTTGGTGGTGTTGAACCCCAGTCGGAAACAGTATGGCGTCAGGCTGATAAATACAATGTGCCACGTATTGGTTACGTGAACAAAATGGACCGTTCTGGTGCCGATTTCTTTGAAGTGGTTCGCCAGTTGAAAGATGTGTTGGGTGCTAAACCTTGTCCTATTCAAATTCCTATCGGTGCCGAAGAGAAATTCAAAGGCGTGGTGGATCTGATTAAAATGAAAGCCATTCTGTGGCACGACGAGTCGATGGGTGCTCAATATTCTATTGAAGAAATTCCTGCTGATTTAGTGGCCGAAGCTCAGGAGTGGAGAGATAAAATGCTCGAAATTGTTGCGGAATATGATGATGAAGTGATGGAAAAGTATTTTGATGATCCTTCTACTATTACAGAAGAAGAAATCAAAAGAGCTATACGTAAGGCAACTTTATCAATGGAGATCAACCCGATGATTTGCGGTTCTTCTTTCAAAAATAAAGGTGTACAAACAATGCTTGATGCTGTATGTGCATTTTTGCCAAGTCCGCTCGATACTCCCGAAATTATCGGAACAGATCCACGTGACCCTGAAAAACAGATTGTTCGTCACCCTGATGCAAAGGAACCACTTACCGCATTGGCGTTTAAGATTGCCACCGACCCTTATGTAGGACGTCTGTGTTTCTTCCGTGTGTATTCAGGACAGCTTCCTGCAGGTTCTTATGTGTATAATACCCGCTCTGAGAAGAAAGAACGTATTTCGCGTATCTTCCAGATGCATTCAAATAAACAAAATCCTGTTGATATGATTTCTGCAGGAGATATCGGTGCAGGTGTCGGTTTTAAAGATATTCGTACCGGTGATACGCTTTGTGATGAGGCACATCCGATTACGCTTGAATCAATGGATTTCCCTGCTCCGGTAATCGGAATTACAGTGGAACCAAAAACTCAGAAGGATTTGGACAAATTAGGTCTTGGTTTGTCGAAATTGGCTGAAGAAGATCCAACATTTACTGTTCATACTGACGAACAATCAGGTCAGACTGTGATTTCCGGTATGGGTGAACTTCACCTGGAAATTATCATCGATCGTCTGAAAAGAGAATTCAAAGTGGAATGTAATCAGGGTCGTCCGCAGGTTTCCTACAAAGAAGCTATTTCGCAGGCCGTTGAAATTCGTGAAGTTTATAAAAAACAGTCCGGTGGTCGCGGTAAATTTGCCGACATCATCGTTCGTGTAGAACCAGCTGATGCTGATTTTGATGGTGGTTTGCAGTTTGTTGATGTAGTAAAAGGAGGTAATATTCCAAAAGAATTTATTCCATCAGTACAAAAAGGATTTAATGCGGCCCTTAAAAACGGGGTGTTGGCAGGATTCCCTATGGATAAACTGAAAGTGACTTTGATCGATGGTTCATTCCATGCGGTTGACTCCGATCAGCTTTCTTTCGAAATCTGTGCTCAGATGGCATTTAAAACTGCCTGTGCCAAAGCAAAACCAATTCTTCTGGAACCTATCATGAAAATGGAAGTTGTTACTCCTGAAGAAAATATGGGGGATGTTATTGGCGACCTGAACAAACGCCGCGGTCAGGTGGAAGGGATGGAATCAAGCCGTACCGGTGCCAGAATCGTGAAAGCCAAAGTTCCTTTGGCTGAAACATTCGGTTATGTTACCGCTTTACGTACCATCAGTTCCGGTCGTGCAACTTCATCAATGGAGTTCTCACATTATGCCGAAGTTTCCAATTCTCTTGCCAAACAGGTAGTAACTGAGGCAAAAGGTAAAGTGGAATTATTGTAAGAATATAATACATCCGGTTAGCGAATGACTCTTAACCGGATGTTTGTACATAAACACATAATTAATTAAAAACGACAATGAGTCAAAAAATCAGAATTAAATTAAAATCTTACGATCACAGTCTGGTCGATAAATCAGCTGAGAAAATCGTAAAAACGGTGAAAGCTACCGGTGCACATGTAAGTGGTCCTATTCCATTGCCAACACACAAAAGAATTTTCACTGTGAACCGTTCAACTTTCGTGAACAAAAAATCACGCGAACAATTTGAATTGTCATCATTCAAACGTTTGATCGACATTCATAATTCATCTGCCAAAACAGTGGATGCATTGATGAAACTCGAATTGCCAAGTGGGGTAGAAGTTGAAATTAAAGTGTGATTAAATAACAAATAATAAATTGAAATGCCAGGATTATTAGGAAAAAAAATCGGAATGACATCCGTTTTCAGTGCCGACGGTAAAAATGTACCGTGCACTGTTATCGAAGCAGGTCCTTGTGTTGTTACTCAAATCAAAACTGTAGAAAAAGACGGTTACAAAGCTGTTCAGGTAGGTTTTCAGGAAAAAAATGAAAAACACACCAACAAGCCGGAAGCAGGTCATTTCAAGGCAGCAGGAGTAGCTCCGCAACGACACTTGGTTGAGTTCAAGGATTTCGAACAGGAATTCAAACTGGGTGATAAAATCACCGTAGAATTTTTTGAAGCAGACACATTTATTGATGTGATCGGAACTTCAAAAGGTAAAGGACATCAGGGCGTTGTAAAACGTCACGGATTTGGTGGGGTAGGTCAGTCAACACACGGTCAGCACAATCGTTTACGTGCACCGGGTTCTTTGGGAGCATCTTCATATCCATCACGGGTGTTCAAAGGTATGCGTATGGGTGGCCGCACAGGTGGCGATCAGGTAACCATACAAAACTTGCAGGTATTAAAAGTGATTCCGGAACACAACCTTATTTTAATAAAAGGTTCAGTGCCGGGTGCTAAAGGTTCAATCGTTATCATCAATAAATAATCATGGAAGTAAGTGTATTAAACATAAAAGGAGAAGACACCGGAAGAAAAGTTTCTTTGCATGATGAAATCTTCGGAATTGAGCCAAATGACCATGCTATTTATTTAGATGTAAAACAATATTTGGCCAATCAGCGTCAGGGAACGCACAAATCAAAAGGACGCAGCGAACTTGCTGGTTCAACACGTAAACTTGGTCGCCAGAAAGGTGGTGGCGGTGCCCGTCCCGGTGATATCAAATCCGGTGTTCGCGTAGGTGGAGGTCGTATGTTTGGACCGGTTCCCCGCGATTACAGTTTCAAGTTAAATAAAAAAGTAAAACAGTTGGCACGTAAGTCAGCCCTGAGTTATAAAGCTCAAAACAACCTGATTACCGTAGTGGATCAGATTGACTTTGCAGCTCCTAAAACAAAGGAAATGATTGTAATGACACAAAATCTTCAGGTAGCAGATAAAAAACCGTTAATTATTTTAGCAAACGGAAATAAAAACGTATATTTGTCGGCTCGAAATTTACCTAAGGTAAATGTCGTAACAGTTTCGGAATTAAACACTTACATGGTGCTTAATGCCAAAACTCTTGTATTAACTGAGGAAGCTGTTGCAGCTGTTGAACAAATTCTTAAAGCATAGGAGGTAAAAAAATGGGAATTATCATTAAACCGATCGTTACAGAAAAGATGACCAAGTTGGGTGAAAAGCTCAACCGCTATGGCTTTAAAGTGGACAAAGATGCCAACAAGATTGAGATCAAACAAGCAATAGAAGCTTTGTATAATGTAACAGTGCTCGAAGTAAACACAATGATTGCTGCTCCGAAGAAGAAAAGTCGCTTTACCAAAAGTGGCGTGATAAACGGACAGTCTTCAGCTTATAAAAAAGCGATTGTTACATTGAAAGCAGGAGAACAAATAGACTTTTATAGCAATATTTAAATAAACAAATGGCTGTACGTAAATTAAAGCCCACTACACCGGGGCAAAGACACAAGATTATTGGTACATTCGACACAATTACTACGAATGAACCAGAAAAATCTCTTGTAGTAGGTGGTTCAAAATCCGGTGGTCGTAACCACGACGGTAAAATGACCATGCGCTACTTAGGTGGCGGACACAAGAGAAAATACAGAGTAATTGACTTTAAACGCAACAAAGACGGTGTTCCCGCAACAGTGAAAACCATCGAATACGATCCGAACCGTTCGGCCCGTATCGCATTGCTTTTCTATGCTGACGGTGAAAAAAGATACATTCTTGCACCAAACGGATTGCAGGTAGGTCAAACCGTAATCTCAGGAGAGAATGCTGCTCCTGAAGTTGGTAATGCAATTCCTTTGCAAAACATTCCACTCGGTACCATCATTCATAATATTGAATTGAGACCGGGGCAGGGTGCCGCGATGGTACGTTCTGCAGGAACATTTGCTCAGTTGAATTCACGTGAAGAAAAATATGCAATTATTAAATTGCCTTCAGGTGAGTTACGCAAGGTTTTGGCTACATGTAAAGCTACTATTGGAACTGTAGGGAATTCTGACCACGCGTTGGAAGTTTCCGGAAAGGCAGGACGCTCTCGTTGGCTTGGACGTCGACCACGCGTTCGTGGTGTTGTGATGAACCCGGTAGATCACCCGATGGGTGGTGGCGAAGGCCGCGCTTCCGGAGGTCATCCACGTTCACGCAAAGGCTTGTTAGCTAAAGGGTACAAAACACGTGCTCCTAAAAATAAATCGAGCCAGTATATTATTGAAAGAAAGAAAAAATAACAGCTAAAAGAAAGTAAATAATATGAGCCGTTCACTAAAAAAAGGACCCTATATAAATCTGAAGCTCGAGAAAAAGGTAACAGCCATGAATGACAGTGGAAAGAAAACTGTTGTTAAAACATGGTCTCGTGCTACAATGATTTCACCTGATTTTGTAGGTCACACGATTGCAGTTCACAATGGAAACAAATTTATCCCCGTTTATGTAACCGAAAATATGGTAGGTCATAAGTTAGGCGAATTTTCACCTACTCGTAACTTCCGCGGTCACGGTGGTAAGAAGAAATAATCCATTGAAATTATCAAACAAAAAGAATTAAAATTTCGAAAAATGGGTGCAAGAAAAAAAATATCAGCCGAAAAAAGAAAAGAAGCAAATAAGGCGCTTTACTTTGCCAAGCTAAATGATGTTCCGACCTCTCCACGTAAAATGCGTCTGATGGCAGATTTAATACGCGGAATGGAAGTTAACAAAGCGTTGAGCGTGTTGAAGTTCTCGTCGAAAGAAGCTTCGGGAAGATTAGAAAAATTGCTTAAATCGGCCATCGCTAACTGGGAACAAAAAACAGAACAGAAAGCCGATAGTGCAAATTTATATGTAAGTAAAATTTACGTGGATTCAGCAACCATGCTGAAACGCTTGCGTACTGCTCCTCAGGGTCGTGGTTATCGTATCCGTAAACGTTCCAACCACGTAACTATATTTGTAGATACCAAGATTACTAACGAAAACGAAAATTAATACTCGATGGGACAAAAGACTAATCCAATAAGCAACCGCTTAGGAATCATCCGTGGATGGGATTCAAACTGGTATGGTGGAAACGATTATGGTGACACCATCCTGGAAGACAGCAAAATCAGAAAATACCTGAATGCCCGTCTTGCCAAAGCCAGTGTATCGCGTATTGTTATCGAACGTACGTTGAAATTGGTAACTATTACTGTATGTACAGCCCGTCCGGGGATTATCATCGGAAAAGGCGGACAGGAAGTAGATAAACTGAAAGAAGAATTGAAAAAGATCACCGACAAGGAGATTCAGATCAACATCTTCGAAATTAAACGTCCGGAACTGGATGCCGTAATTGTAGCAAATAATGTTGCACGTCAGATCGAAGGCAAAATTGCTTATCGTCGTGCCACTAAAATGGCTATTGCTTCAACCATGCGTCTGGGTGCTGAAGGTATTAAGATACTGGTGTCGGGTCGTTTGAATGGTGCTGAAATGGCACGTTCTGAAATGTATAAAGAAGGAAGAACTCCGTTGCATACTTTCAGGGCTGATATCGATTATGCACATGCTGAGGCATTGACAAAAGTAGGTATCATTGGTGTTAAGGTTTGGATTTGCCGCGGAGAAATTTATGGTAAAAAAGACCTGGCCCCTTCCTTTAGTGCTGCTAAAGAAAGTTCCCGTGGTGGCGATCGGTTCAACAACGAACGTAATGATCGTGGCGGTAAGGGATTCAGAAAGAGAAAAAAGTAAACTGTTATTAATGAATTTGATGTAAGGAAATTATGTTACAACCTAAAAAAACAAAGTTCAGGAGACAGCAGAAAGGGCGCATGAAAGGAAATGCCCAGAGA
>JAYFPP010000286.1:0-19367 GCA_034927635.1 Paludibacter sp. | reverse complement strand
TTTTACCGAGGAATTGAAAATAGATCAGAGTGTGGCGCACAATGGCGTGTGCCTGACTGTTGTTGAAAAAAAGGCTAATACATATACAGTTACTGCCATAAAAGAAACACTTGACAGGACCAATCTGGGTCAGCTTGAAATAGGAAGCAAGGTGAATCTTGAAAGAAGTATGATGATGAATGGCCGACTGGACGGACATATTGTGCAGGGTCATGTCGACCAAACCGCTATATGTACAGAGGTAAAAGAAGCCGACGGAAGCTGGTATTTTACTTTTGAATATCCCCTGGATAAAGAAATGGCAAAACGCGGTTATATGACTGTTGACAAAGGTTCGGTAACTGTAAACGGAGTGAGCCTGACAGTTTGTTATCCTACCGATAATACCTTTCAGGTGGCAATTATTCCCTATACCTTTGAGCATACCAACTTTCATCAGATCAAAGCAGGGACAGTAGTGAATATAGAATTTGATATTATAGGAAAGTATGTCAGTCGCATGATGTCGTTCTGAAACTGCTCAAATTAGTTAAATTCTTACATAATTATCCGGCAAATTAAACATAATGCTTTGTGTGTTGTTAATAATCAGGACAACACACAAAGTTGTTTTTTTTGTAATATGATGAAAAAGTATATTCGAGAGACATTTTTTAATCCTGTTCTGCATATCCTGCCTACACTGATTTTTCTGGTGTTGGATGATATTTACGGGATAACGACAGCCTGGGTGGTATCTCTTCCGGTTGCGTTATTGCTTTTCGGGTATGTTTTGATTTCTTATCAATCAATTTATCGCTGGCATTTATTTTCCACTGGTGTTTATATACTTATTGGTATCATTCTGACTTTTTTTGATGAAAATATTATTCCGGAACCTTTTGATGTTGTTTTCGGAGAATTAGTGGCAGCAACCTTTACTCTTTTACTGGTAATATTTAAAGATTTCTTTTACAGGATGGTTGTTTCTGTTACATCAAAAAGAATTGCCATGCAGAACAACCTGAACGAGTTGTTCAGAACTGTCAATATAGTTACCATCATACTGCTGACATTTGTTTTAGTGTATTTGATTGATTTATACATAGTTCAGGATCCTGCGCATTTCACGTTGAGTTTTATTTATCAGTTGTATGTTGTTCTCCTGATATTGTTGATATTATACGAATTCATAAGAGTTTTTGCCGTAAGAGGTCATCTGTTGAAAGAAGAATGGTTGCCTATTGTCACCGTAAACGGGCAGGAAATTGGCTCTGTTCAACAGGATGTGAGTTTGTCAGAACCTAAGAAATACATTCATCCTGTAGTGAGGGTCATTGTGATTGAAGGAAACCGGATATTCCTCCGAAAAAATTCCTGTAAGAAAGATGTTGACGGATCAAAATGGGACAATGCCATCTGCAGTCATCTCCGTTTAAAAGAAAGTATTACCGATTGTATTGACAGATCCTCTAAAGAATTATATGGGATTACCAATATTAATCCTGCGTTTCTCTCCGTTTATTATTTTGAGAACTCCTGTGAGCGTCAATACGTACATTTGTTTATTTCCTGCCGGTTAAATGATGTGCATCCAAATCCGGAATTAAGCGATGCTGTTAAATGGTGGACCATTCAACAGATCAATGAGGAACTTGAGTCGGGTATTTTTACCGATAACTTTCTGAAAGAATATGACATCCTGCAACGTAGCGGTCTCATTGATACAGGAAGATGCACTTGTGAGTGTAAACTTAGAGATGAGATTGATAACCGGATTTAACAGATATTAGAAAAATAATGATTACGTCATTCTTATCTTAACGATAGCTTTTCTTATTATTCCTTCACCAATCGCCGGAGCATGAGCATCTTCAGGATATACAACTGCGAACTGTCCCGGTTTTAATGTAAAATAAATATCAGGAACGTCTGAAAACAAAACGCAGTCATTTTTCTTTTCATAAGGTTTTGTTTCATGAGCACATTCCTCTGTTTTTTTCCATCCTATTGTTTCTTCTCTGTTGAGTGGAATATGTATGTCGAGATAGTCCTGATGTGCTTCTATGTTTTGCTCTTGTTTGTTTTTTAATTCAAATTCAACAATGTTAATGAAAATTTCTTCCTCAACAATAGATATCTTACCTTTTGCAATAGTATTCAGGTTGTTTGTTTTTATAAAGGCATTTAACTCATTGAAATAAGGGATAATCTGTTCGTAACGAGTTAAATCTCTGAGATCTGCTATAATCATATTATTATTGTTTTAATTTATCAGGTTAATGTGTATTCAGATGATTGATATTAATCAAATAGTTTTTTTTTGTTCTGATGCCTGGTTTAACTTCTCCATTGATAATTAGTATCTTATCGTTTAGTGAAACCGAAACAGCACCGGCAAGGGCAATTCGGGGATCTTCGAAGAGAACTTGCCATTTGTTTTGTATTGAATTATATTGCCAGCATGTCCTATTGAATTGATAATATTCTTTTTTTTTCGTTAAATATTCCCTGTTGAGTGTTGAAAGTGAGTCTGTTTTGTTGCTATTGTTTTGTGATTTAGCTTTGGACAACTCCATTGCTATTTTTAATCCGTGATGAAAAATATTTGTGTTTACGCCTCCTATGATGATAACGGAAGAGTCATTGGTAATCGTACCGGTAGCTCCGGTAAAGGTTACAGCTTTTTCTTTATCGTGAGGAGTAGAACATTCGTACCAACTTGAATTTGCGATATTGTACACCCAGCAATCTGTATGTATATTTATGTTGTTTGTCGCCTGACTGAATCCGCCTGTAAGAAGTAATTTATTTCCAGGACTGTCAGGTAAAGGCAGCAACACGGGTTGAACTCTGGGTAAATCTTCAGGAAGTGCTCCTAAGTCTATCCATCCGGTTGTTGTATCTTCAATATTCATTTTTATGAATTGGCTTGATTGAAGTCCTTTTGTGTTTCCTCCGGATAGATAAATCAGGTTGTCAGTAAATGCGCCGGAAGCATTGTCGGTTGGAGAAGGTAGTGTTGGATATGTGATTCGGGAGATCTTATGCTCAACCGGATCGTATTGAAGCAAAAAAACATCATCTAAATATTTTTCTGCATTCTTCCCTCCGATGCATAGCAACCCTTCAGGGATTGTGACAGACGTTCCATATGCTATTGGGTTTGGAAGTTCTCCTGTTTTTGTCCATGTATTTCTTACCACCAGAGAATCTTTATGTATAACATAAATTCCTGAATAAAACTTCTTTTCTCCTCCTTCTGCAGCCGGTTTTCCCGGAAAGTTACATCCACCTGCAACAATGATGTAATCTCCGTGAGTGCCTGCAAATGGAGCAGAAATTCCATCAAGTTGTGGGTCCAGAATGGCAACTTCCTGAATAAAGTCTTCTTTTTCATGCCAGTTTGCACAACCATAAATTGACAAAAACAGAATAAAAAATATCCTGAAGAGATTATTTTTCATATGATTTGTTTGTTTCAAAAGTTGAAGCAGGTATTCCTGCACTATTAACCAAATTAGCCCGGGTAAATGGTTGCCATGCATACCGCGCAGAGAGCGCCCTTTTAACGAGTCTGGAATGGAGGCGTATTGTATTGTCCGAGATCAAGGCTGTTGCAGGATAATAACGACCATCTTCTCCGCATATTTCAAATCCCCTGATACATGTTCCATCAGAAGCATTCAGTCCACTTGCATGATCGAACCTGATAATAATTTCATTCCCGTTGATTGAATATGAATTAAACAGAGGGCCGCTAAATGGTACATTCAAATTATACACTCCGGAGAGTGCGCATGCGGCCATACGCTCGCCAACCGGATATTTTCTCCGAGGATGAACATCTAATGAATCGCCGAGATCAGATGTGACAGCCATAAAAGTATTAAGAACCTCCTTTGATAAAATTCGTTGGGAGTTTCTGAAATATGGCCATGAAGGACGGTCGATAGAAGAAAGCTGTGCGTAAATTACGGGAAGGTCATTATCCCATTCGGTTCGCCAGCATTCAACGAAAGACTTAAATAGTAACTCATATAATTCCACATTGTGAGCATTTGATTCGCCCTGATACCAGATAACACCTTTTAAAGAGAATTGATTGAGGGGTTTTATACCTGATTCGTAAAGATAAGCAGGTTGATATGGATGTCTTTGTTGAGGTGCGGTTGATTTTGATGTATTTAATTTAGCTCTCAAACGACACCAATCCTGAATACGGTCATTGTTATAAAAATCAGACAATATATCAACAAGTGCAGGATCTTTTTCCAAAAAAGGACGTGATATCCATGCTTCCTGGGGAGATCCTCCTATGGCGTTTTGAATCAGTCCTATAGGAACATTTAATGAATCGGCGAGTTTGGAGCCAAATGCGATACCGATCGCTGAAAAATTTGCCACAGAAGCTTTATCCGTTGATTTTGTCCATGTTGTATGCCGAAAATATGCTAGCTTATTCACTTTGTCTAATGTTATAGAATCCCATTGTTTGTTATTTGTTTCTGCTACAGGTAGCATACAAAAGAGTCTTAAATCAGGATTAACTGAATCTTTTTTTACGGCGTATTCTGCTGATTCCTTAAATGAAAAAGCCATATTTGACTGTCCGGAACACAGCCAAACATCACCAATTAAAACATCGTTTATTTTGATAACCTGTTTTCCGCTTTTTATTGTTAATTGCTGTCCTTGCTTATTTGCCGACATTTGAGGAAGCAATACTTCCCATTTGCCCTGAAAATCAGCCTGAGTACATTCTTTGAATTCTGCAAATTCCACTGATACTTTTTCCTGAGCGTTTGCAGTTCCCGAAAGACGTATCTTCTGTCCCCGCTGTAAAACCATCCCATCGGAAATGATATTCGATACAGTTAATCCTCCGAAATCACCTGTCAGCGAGGCATAAACTCTCCTGGCAATAATTGTTGCTCCATGTTTATTAGGATGAATGGCATCCGGAAAAATATCCGGCCGGGAAGCCAAATCTTCGTTCAAGTCAATAAGTGGCAGATTTGCCAGCAAAGCCACCTTTTCGATAGCTTGCTGTATCTGATGATACCAGGTATAAGTCCCGGATTTAAACCTTTTGTGCCAGTCGAATATAGGAGTTAACCGACATGGATAAATTTTTACTTTTGAATTCCGTAACCTGAAATCCTCAATTAATTGTAGGTAATCAGGGATAAATTCATCTTTATAGTTTGGCCAGTTACGTGGATCTGTGTCATTTAATCCTAAATGGATAATCACGATATCAGGACAAAACTCAAGAGCATTTTTATATTCTTCTTGTTGTCTGTAAGGTCTGTGTCCTTTGTTCAGCAGCGTAGCTCCACTCTTACCAAAATTTTGTACCAGATAGTCACTGCCCAACATTTTTTGTAATTGAGCCGGATAGTTATCAGTTTCGCGATTTTCAAGTGTTGCACCGTAGGTAACACTGTTACCTACGCAAGCAACTTTCTTTACAGCTTTTATTGGATATATCAATAAAATAAACAAAAATGCAAAAAATACTCTCTTCATCTTTATACGAATCTAGCTTTAAAATGTTCACTTTTTGAAAAAAAGATCCTCATCTTATATATACTTTACAATATTCTTCTGATGTTGCAACGATATAAATACCCGGATTTAGTTCTCTTTGATAATCAACTTCTTTCCCCATGATATTAAACACTTTGTATTTTTTTGCAGGATCGTTGAAAATTATTCGTCTGTTGATTATCTGCAATTTTATTTCAGGAGTTTCAATGACTTTCATAGAAGAAAGCGTTCCTGATTCGATCAGGCGAAAGTAATTATTTGTTTCGTAATTACTGTTACTTTTATATCCCACACGTTCTGCTGTAATAGTGGTACCTGTAAAAGGAGACCAGAACCGGTTTGCTGTAGCATTTGTTTCGATGGCAATCCGGGTGGTGGCACTGTGAAATTCGGGTTCATCCATCCAAATGGTAAATGTTTTATTAATAAGTGGTGTTGTCTGATATTCTGTTTGGGCTACAACTTGAGTCTGGTTGTTGATAAAATCCCCACTATCCCGTGGTGCTTTGCCCCTGTTGTTGATAAAAGCGTATTTTCCGGTCTCGGGTTCAACGATATTCCAATTACAATATTCCGGACTATATAATTCAATTAACTGCGCATAGCCACCCAAATCAGAGATGTTGTCGATTAATGTGTTTCCCACATACCAGTTGGTTTTTGTGTTTAGTACGGTTCCTGCATATTGTACAGCATATAATCCGGGTTTATTAAAACGATAAGGCCCGTTTAAACTGAAGTTCAGACCAGCTTGACTTATTGAATCAATGGTATTATTGATCGACAACGAATCAATATTTTCCGAGCTAAGCACCTGCAACGCAAACGACACAGCTTTTGCATAAGCGGCTTTTGATCCTTCAGGATATTGGTTGTAGTAAATACCTTCTTCTGCAATATCAAGTTTGTGTTGTGCCTGATTAACCAGTTGAATTAGTCCTAGTTTTATGTTGTACTCGGTAAAATCATATCGTCCGTTAGCAACGTCAAGCGTTCTGGAATATAGGCCGGTTCCGGAAGAACCAAAATCAAAACGAGTGGCGTATGACAATGGGTCACCTCCTAGCGTCTCTTTTTTGAAGAGGAGACATTTTCCGGAAATCAAAGGGGATATAATTAACGGAAGTGCATTTTCTTCAGACACAGGATATGTGGTGTTGTATACAGTTGAACTTCCACCGCTTCCGGCTCCGGGAATATGAGGAACGATAGGAACGTATTTTGATCTTACTGATTTGTTTTCAAGTAAATAAGCTTTATTTACATCACTCCAATTAAATGCCCAGAATATCCGTTCATCCATATAATCAGGAATAGTGGTTGATGTCGTTACATTAATATAATCTCCGCTGAATAATCTCAATGTTCCACCGGTTCCGGTAGTTCGTTCGTTTTTTACCCGATACCAGATCTTATTTTGATTTTCAAATGCAACAGGTGCTTTTACAAATGAGAATATAGTTGCTGAAACGGAATCAGAATTAACAATAATTTCTGATCCGGAGGCATTTATCCATCCGGCATCACTCTTAATAAAGAAATGAGGTGGGGTAGAGGGTATAACAGAAAACCAGGATGGGCTGTTTGAGATTTCCCCTGATGAAGAAAGAAAAAGTCCCGATGCCTTATTTATAATGGTATATTTATTTTCCAATTTTTCGAACCTCCAGAGTTGATGGTCTGAATTATCACTCAATGGGGTTGGTGCAGTTTTTAACTTTGTTGTATTACTGTCGGAAATCAGAATACATTTATCTGCTGCTGACTGAAGGAAATACCATACTGGTGCTGAAGATATGCTTTCAATGGGTGTTTCGTAATATGCTGCTTGCGGGATACTGTTTTTTATTCCGACCGGTTTTATATCATCTCCGATAAGTTTAGCTATTTGATTTGCCCATGCAATATATCCTTTGGCATTAATATCACTATTACTCAACGTATAATAGGAGTTGAGATTGTCATCATGGGTATTTCTGAAAGTATCGAATAAATTCACATAATGTACCTGATTTCGGGTACTACAGAACTGCATGAGCAGATCGTTTGCGAGTCTTACTTTCTCTGTATCGGTGGAATTCGCACGGGGTAATATGGATTGAATATATATTTCGGTAGTTGGAGAAGCCAATTGTATACTATCTGTCATCTCAGCAATTTTGTCTCTGATAAATTCGGGCGTTTTCCCATTTGTAATAAGGTCATAAGCCCCGGCATAGATAAAAAATTTCGCAGGATTTCCTTTCACTACATTGGGCAATAGCGCACATAAATGTTCGATGGTGGTGTTTATACCACGACTCTTCACCCGTGTGTCATTGAACAGTTCGCTCCAGTCGGCTGAGTTAATTGTATAATCTCCATAAAGTATGATGTCTGAAGATATGCTGTTTAAAGCAGCATATTGCGAGATAAGTTGTTGTGCATAGGTAGAAATTCCGTTACTGTTCTTATAATTGATACCATTACTGATTCCTGTAGATTCAGAACCTACATATGGTTTAATGATTGATGCCCATTTGGCATATCCTTCTCCTAATAGATGTAATCCGTCGTTTGTATACGAGGGGTTCAGGTTGTTGTCGGTAGCACTAATGCGCAAATGAGAGTGCACATCAACATAAGTGATATTTTTAGCTTCACAAAGAGATTGTAATTTTTCATTTACTTCAAGAATGAGCGCTCCTTTTTTGTTGTGAGAAAAGTTAGTGAAAGAGCTATTGACAGGAAAAACACTTTGAATGTAAATTTGTGTAAAAGGACTTTCCCTTTTTATCTGTTCAATGATTCCTGATATATTGCGAATAACGGCCTTACTGTCCGTAGCTGAAGGGAGATCATTTACGCCAATGAGTAGGAAAATCTTTTTGGGGCTACCTGTAGTAATCATGGATAATCTGTCGAGCACCATTTGTGTGGTGTTTCCTGATATTCCCCTGTTTTTTACTTTGCAACCGGGAAAGATATCTGCCCATTGCCCGCCGTTGGTAATACTGTTCCCTACGAAAACAATATCTTCGGACGTAACAGAAATATTTTTGAATAAATCAAGACGTTGTTCTTTTATCTGAGATGTTGCAGTTAGCAAGTATGAAGATAAAAGGACGAGTACCAGAAGTCTTTTCATAGGTGTTTTTATATCATGAGAAGCAGAAATTTCTGCTTCTCATGTTTCTGAGTAATTATTTAACAAATTTATATTTCAGAGTTTCATTGTTTTTTTTGCCAACGACAACATAGAGCCCGTGATTTAAAGCACTTAAATCAATAGACGTAGTAACCGCATTTGTCCTGTATACTTCATAACCTTTTAGGTCATATATGCTGATTATGTCCATGTTCCCGTTTATATATAATTTATTGTCATTAATGCTGAAGTATAAATTATTACTTCCTGTTTGAGGAATTGTTGTTGAGATACTTGATTCGTATGCACCTAAATCAACTACATTCTGAATAATTCTTGCATTACCTTCCAGATCAGCATTCCCGTAAACTACAGCATTGTTTCCTGCGTTTCTGCATATTGATCCGGCTAGCAGACTCCAGTCATAAGCAGGAAGAGTTGCTTGCTGCCCGGCAGCAGGTGTAGGGTTTTTGAATTGGTTCGAAGTTAAATCAAAATTGTTATTTCCTTCGAAATCAACAGGTAATTCTTCAATACCATTATATGATATAATTACATTTGCCGGATCGTTTATGTTTATGTTGTTAGTCGTTTGTGGGTCAGTAGCTGTACGATTGCCTGCAATGATACAATTTGTAATTTTCATTCCACCTGCAGTAGCAGTAAACATATTTACACCACCGAAACCGGTATCTCCCCCAAGATTATTTACAACCGTACAGTTGATCATGTTAGCAGACACAACTCCTGTAGAACTTCCCATAACAAAACCTCCTGTGCCGGCAGTAGCCAACGTTGTATTGTTGGCAATGAGCGTATTGTAAATGTCAGCATTGTAGTTTCCAATAAATACTCCCCCGCCACTTGCTCCGTTTGCGATATTATTGGTAATAATACAATTAATCACTTTTATAGAGGGTAAAGTGTTATTACTACCCCCGGCAAGGCCTCCTCCTCCGTTTTTAGCAGTATTGTTTGTGATGATGCAATTTTCTATGGTTGCTCCGTTATCAAGATACACACCGCCACCATGAGCCGTACCCGTTGCAGAGGCATTATTTCCTGTGATAATACAATTCCGCAGGGTATTTCCATTATTTAGATAGGCTGCCCCCCCTGACCCGGTATTGCCTGAGGCTCCGGTAAGCGTAAATCCATCCCATACTGCAGTTTTTACAGATGTGGCTGAATGTCTTATGATAATTCTTTTTGCACTGGCTGATGGAGTAAGTGTTGTTACATTGATTCTTGAGTTCCGTTGATCACGTTCAGTTTCAATTCCGGCAAATCCACCATACACGTTCACATTGGTTTGCATATAGAATGGGGCCTCGGAATAGGTACCGCTCTTTACCCATATTTCCACAATGTTCGGACTGGTTGGTTGTCCTGCTGCTGTAATTGCAGCTGTTATGGTCTTAAACCCTGACTCCCAACTCAAACCATCCTCCGTTAAAGTTGAGCCTGAATTGACCCGCAAAACGGTTGTCGTACTGAATACTACCATGATATTAAATAAAATGGCAGCTGATAAAAGTAAATTCTTTTTCATTTTTATATGTATTAAAAGTTAACAAAAAGTATATTTATTCATTTAATAGCTCTTTGAGCTTTATTGATTGGAAAATTAACTGACTTGTACTTCCTTCGTACAGGATACCAATAGTTGCTCTGTCGATCAGGGTAAGACACGAATATCCCCAACCCCATTCCTCATCCAGAAGCAACTGATTTTTTTCATCCCAGCTTTCACCCTGACTTAAACTTGCTTTTATTGTCATCTTACTTCTTACCGGACGCTTAGATTGGTTAGGATTTGAGAACAGCAGTATGTCTTTGCCTGATTCGTTTTCATCTTTTCTTATATTTAATAAACTGGCCATACATACTGGTTCCTGAAGAGCCTTTCGGGAAGTAGGGTGTTCTTTCCATGTTTTTCCCATATCTGTTGTTGTGAAAATTGATCTGAAACCTCCTCTGTTGTCTCTCATGTTCAGCATGAGTTCGCCTGTTGTTAGTTCTGCGACCTGTGCTTCAGTAGTGTTAGTCTGGGCATAATTGCTTGCTTTCCATGTTTTACCTCTATCGGTGCTGTACATTATTCCGGCGTTGGGGATTTTTGCAGAATCAATGTATTGTATTGGGACGACTAAAGTTCCGTTTTGTAAGGTAATGCCTCGTCCGGGTCCCTGAAGTAACAATCGCCACGATGGATCTTTAACCTGTTCTGTTATATTTACCGGATTACTCCAGCTCTCTCCATCGTCGGAACTTTTGACATACATCAGCTGGGCTGTTTCCAAAGGTTTCATTCCATTGCCGGAAGAGTTCCATGCGATGTTATTGCCTAAACCATGTGTCCATATTGCAAAAACATAGATATCACCAGTTATGTCATCAGACAGAATGCAAGGATCACCTACGCCATTCTGCGCTTCAGGCAAACCTCCGTATTCTCCCATATCCATAATTATCTGCGTTTTTTTCCAGGTCTTACCTCCGTTGAAACTCCGGCTTAATCCTATATCAATATTTTCCTGAAGGTCGAGAGATGTGTTGTGCCGAATATCATAAACAGCAAGTAAAGTTCCTTTTTTTGAAGTAACCAGTCCCGGTATACGAAATGCATAAACTCCGTCATCTCCATGGTTTTTAAGTCCGATAGCTAATCTGTGTCTGGTGCTTTGAGTTGGCTTAACCGATTTGATTTTGTCATTGATTTTATAGCCTGTTACATCGAGGGTAAAGGTGGACGAAAGATCTTTGAATTTTTTTACTTCCAGACATATAATGAAGTAATTTTTGCCGGGAACCAGCTTTTGCGCAGGTCTGAGTGAAAATTCTTCCCGAATCTTTGTTTCTTCATCTTTCATTAAGCTATAGGAAGGATTACAAAAGATTTGCTGGCTACCACCTATTCGTTTAAATTCATCATTTAATGCCCAGGAACTTGTCCGGTTCTTCAATCCGGACATAGTGCCTGAATAGAACACCCTGACAGCTTTTGGAGTAAAAGTGTTTTTATCATGTTTAAACGAAAAAAACAACTCTGATAATTCAACTGCCTCAGTAGATGTATTATCAATCTCAATTTCTGTAACGATATTATTCTCCCGATTGACGATGACCGGTAGCTGAACGTCGTTTACAACAAAATCGACTTGTGAAAGAAGGTTTGTTGCTGCAATTGTACAGCCAAATATCATCAGTAAAAGAAGTTTTTTCATGCCTTATTCGTTTTTCTGATTAATTAATCATTAATCATGTTTATTGTCTTTGGTTTTAAAATGGTTAGTTGAAGTATAATGGCAATGGCAATTACAGCTGATAACCATGCAAAGTCACGTCCCAGATTTCCTGCATCAACAGATTTTCCAAGGATATTAGTGATGAAAGCTCCTGCCGAAACACCAGCAAGATTCATAAGCCCATAGGCAGTCGCCCTGTACCGGGAGCTAACAAACTGACAAAGTATTGGCATATTGTTGGTATCAAATATTCCATATCCGATCCCAAAACAAACAGCGCCTGCTACAATCGTAGTAATTTCCGTTCCGAATCCAATTAATAAAAGAGCAGGTATAGTGAGGGACAATCCTATTGCTCCCGTATAAACACGACCTTTCAGATTTTTAAGCACCCACCTGTCGGATATAACACCACCAATTAATACTCCAACAAACGATGCTGCAGCAATCAGAATAGTAGAAAGAGGTCCGGCATGTGACATGTCCATATGTAATGTTTCAGAAAAGAGTGTAGGTAACCAGTTTTTTACTGCCCAACCGGGAACGCTTGATGCGGAAAAATATATAAGAACAACCCAGAAAGCAATATTCCCAATGAGCATACCAATTCCTTTCAATGCATTTTTTACATCTTTTGAGATAGGTTGTTTTTTGTTTGTTATTGATTTAATTACATACGTTTTCTTCTCACGCAGTAATAAAATCAAGATAAAACTATAAACTATACCCGCAATTCCAAACCAATGGAAAGTAATTTGCCAGGTGAAACTGCTCGCAATTGTTGCCCCAAAACCGCCAAGTGCCTGTCCCAGATATATTCCGGTCATATGAATTCCTATAGCTAATGAACGTGTTTTATCCTGATGGTAATCAGCAATAAGGGCTAAAGCAGCCGGTATATAAAACGCTTCGCTTATCCCCATTAACGCCCTGAGTGCATAAAGTTGTTCGAATGTTTGAGCATACCCCATCAGTAAAGTAACCCCTGACCATACAAATAAACTTCCAACGATTAACCATTTTCGGTTTAACCTGTCGGCAATCATTCCGGAAACAGGACTCATGAATGCATAAATCCAAAGGAATATTGCCATCAGCCTCCCAAAGTTTGTTGCCGTGACTAATTCTTCAATGTCAATCATCATGGAAGGTCGCATGGTTGATAACATTTGCCTGTCGAGGTAATTTAATAGTGCGACAACCCAAAGTAATGCTACAACCAGCCAGGGATAATACTTTTTATCTTTCATTCTTTATAAATGTTTTTATAAGATTAAAAATTAGTTTTTATATGCTTCATTTTGTTCCAGAAGTGGATCCTTTGACATGGTGCTCACATCAATTGGCCAGAGCAGAAATATTGGATCATTGTTCTTTACCAGTTTTAAAGCTTCTGATCCGTTGTTCATCCGGCGCAGATGGTACCAATATTTTCCTTCAGCAATAAATTCAATAGCATATTCACGCAAAATGGCCATTTCGGAAGTCTCTTTATCGACGTATGTAAATTCTGGATAAGTTCTTCCATAAGCTCTTCTTCTGATAAGATCAATATAAGTTTTTACTCCTGCAGGGTTGTTCTGTGCGTTGTAACATTCAGCAAGCATTAAAGCCACGTCTGCTGTTCTGTATACAGGCCAGTCATCTGCAAACCAGCGTATTGTACCATCCATAGTTCCTTTGAATTTTTGGAGATATGTGCCTTTGATGCTTCCTTTATAAAAATCCTGAAATGTTGCTGCTTTTCTTTTATCAGTAGCAGAGATACTTTCAAAAAATGACCAGAGATATTCATAGCGCGACCCGCCATCAGTACCCACTGATAGGGGATTATCCAATGTTATTCCACTCGCGTTTTTATATCCGGAGAATGTCGATGCAGGATATGTGAATAAAGCAAAAGAATTACTTTTCTCATTTACAATAAACGGAATTGCAAATATTATTTCGTCGTTTTCCTTATTATTGTAATCAAATATTCCTGCAAAATCATTGGGTAATATTCCGGTGGCATTCCACACTGACGTGAGTGATAGTCTTGCAATTTCTATGTCTGCTTCCGGATTTTCGGAGTAAACACTTGTTGAGCCTATAGGTTTAACTTTTGCGCTCCATAGATAGATGTCAGCTTTTAAAGTAAGTGTTGCGGCTTTACTCCAGAAAGATTTCCCAAATTTAGAATTGTAGGAGAAAGCTTCCTTATTCAGGTAAGTTTCAGATTGAAGAATATCAGATTTAATAAAATCCATTGTTGCCTGTTCTGTCGAACGTTCCTTGTTCAAGGCGGTAGGTGTAGAAACTCCGGTTAGTACTTCTGGTTCCGAAACGACAGGAACACCTCCCCATGAGCGTAATAGATGAAAGTAGAAATAAGATCTGATACCGTGAGCTATTCCCAGATAATAATTCTTTTCATCTTCGGTCAGACAGGTAACATAATTATTCAGACGTTCTATTGCGTGGTTGACCTGCATAATGTCCATGTAGAAGTTTCCGAAGTTAGTTACACCCGGATTCTCAAGGCTTAATTGATTCCCGATAATGTCGACATCCGATTTCGTTTGACCCAATACCGAGGTTGGAGAAGGGTTCAGCAATCCTCCCCGGAATTCGCCCAGTTGCATATAAACAAACTGCCTGTCTCTTACTCTTTTATGCAATCCGGTAAAAAAACGGCTTACCTGATCTTTTGTGTCCCAGTAGTTATCGATACTATACGTATCGATAGGCTTCAGATCTAATAAATCGCAAGCCGGAAGCAAAATTAATATCAGACCTAATATTGTTTTCTTTAATGTTTTCATAAAGTATATTTTTATTGTAATCAATTTTTACTTATTATCATAATGTAACTTTTGCTCCAACTAAGTATGTCCTTGGTATAGGGTATCCGCCCTCCTTGTTTGCCCCATATTCAGGTGTGTAGAGTTTTGAGGAAGTCAGATAAAATAAATTTTGTCCGCTAAGGGTAAGAGAAAACTTCTGTATTTTAAGTTTTTCTGTAAGTTTTGAAGGCAGATCATAAGTAATTGAAAGTTCTCTGGCACAGATATAATCCGATTTCTCATAAAAAAGTGAGCTTTCCCTGTAGTTTTGTTTATAATTCTGATCAGCATACTGATAAATCGGATATTTTGCATTGATATTGCTTTCACTCCAGGTTTGCCAAACCTCATTTACTGTATTGTATGTTCCCTGTTTCATTCCCAGATACCATGAAAGACGGTTGTTGTATTGCATATAGCCTCCTGCAAAATCAAAATTTCCATAGAGACTAAAGTTTTTCCAGGATACAGTCGTATTAAACCCACCCATGAAGCGAGGAATGAGATTACCTATTTCAACCTGATCGTAAGTGTTGATAATATTGTCACCATTAACATCTTTCCATACGACATCACCCGGAGTTAGTTGCTGTGCCTGAGATTTTTCTGCGGCAGTCAGTTTTGAATAGGCAGCACTTCCGTATACGGGTTTTGCAGGAATCATATCTATATAATCAGCATATTTTTCAAGATCCGTTTCATTTCTAATAATCTGCATTGCTTTATAAGAGTATATGGCTCCATATTCCTGACCTTGTTGGTATCCTCCCACCCATATCAATTCTGTCGGGTTGGCAGGGTTCCATATCTGTTGTCCTCCCTGTCTGTTATTGATGTTACCGTTATCGGGCAAAGAAATAATTTTAGATCGTTGGTAAGTGATATTAATTCCCGTTTCCCATGTGAAATTTTTATTTTTAATGATATTATACTTAAATTCACCTTCAAATCCTCCTGTTCTGACACTACCATTATTGGTTAACATGCTACCGACACCAGCTGAAGTAGGAAATGATACCGTTGCAAGCAGGTCGGTCGTAAGTTTGTTGTATATTCCGACTGACCCTCTGATTTTGTTTAAAAATGCAAAGTCGACACCTACGTCTAATGATGTTGTTTTCTCCCAGCGTAAATCTGAATAAGGTAATTTATTGATAAGAAATCCGTATTCTCCTTTATAATTGCCCGGATTTGCATAGTTGCCTAAAAGGTCGTAAATTCCGGTTACCAGATTAACATTCCCATTTTGACCGTAACCGACTCTTAATTTGAGATTATCGATCCATTCATTGTATTCCGACATAAAATCTTCCCGGTTAATGTTCCATCCGAAGCTTACTCCGGGGAAAAATCCGAATTTGTTGTTGACAAGTCTGGAGTAGCCATCCAACCTTCCCGAGAATGAGACAAGATAACGGCTGTCATAGTCGTAATTAGCATTGATAAAAGATGAAAGAATACGTTCCTGCGTATGTGTTGTACTCATACTTCGTGTAGTCTCACCGCCGGCAATGTTAACAATAGCATTTGTATATTGAAGATTTATAAAATCATCGGAAGTTGCATCCTGTCCGGAAGCTGCAAAGTAGAATCTGTATTTATCGATATACTCAATACCGGCTACCGCGTTGATATTGTTCTTCCTGAATGAGTTTTTATATCCGAGAATTGCATTGTAAGTTTGGTTGAGTGATCTGATATAACTTACCGAGGCTTTACGTGTTTCATCGTACACGCCCGGAGATTTCAGGTATCTTTTGTTAAAAAATTCCTGTTCATTATTGGTTAAATACCATGTTGCATTTAGTTTTAAATAGAGATGCTTCGAAAAATCAACTTTAAGTGATGTTCCAAATGTTGATTTATAAGTTTCATTTCTACGGTAGAAATTATCAATCTGAGCAGCCATATTTCCATCTGCAAAGTTACCCACAGTTGCAATAAGTTCTCCATTATTATTATATTCTCTCAAAGTAGGAGGAGCGCTAAACATTCTTCCGAAGAAATTAGCATCAGTTGTAATGGGATTCTCATTTACAGCGGACTTTGAGAAATTCAGAAAAGAGCTGTTTGTTAACCAGTCACGTATTTTGTACTCACCATTCAGGTTAAATGAAATTCTGTCATAATACGATCCTAAAGGGAATCCATCTTCTGTGTAATAGCCTAAGCTCGAGTAGTATTTTCCTTTATCATTTCCTCCGGAAACAGATAAAGTGAGATCTTTTGTCCATGCTTCCTGCATGGAAGCATCTCTTACATTGAATTCGTTGAAAATCAGATATTGTGTGTTCGGATCGTTACCATCCCACACAGGGTCCTGCATTGTTTGCCAACCCTGAGCCTGAAGTTCATTCCATTTTTCGTCGGTAACCGAAGAACGGTACATCGTAGAGTATTGTCCTGCAGTAGTGATGTTACCATCGGCATTCAGATTATTCCCTGTCCCGAAAGGTCCCGCATTTGTAAGTAATTGATTCATGTTTGATCTTTTTGCACCGATACGTGTCCAGTATAAAAAGTCATGGGCATTTAGAAAATCATTAGTTGCTCTCAGGTAGTTTCTGCCGATATTAGTTTTTAGTATGATCTCGGATTTTCCTCTTTTCCCTGATTTTGATGTGACCAGTACAACACCATTGTTTGCTCTTGCACCATATAATGCTGTTGCAGCAGCATCTTTTAAAATTTCTATTGATTCAATGTCGTTACTGTTAATGTCGCTGAGGTCGTCTTTTTGAATACCATCAATTATGTATAAAGGACTTCCGCTTCCATTGAGAGAAGCTCCGCCACGGACTTGAATTGAAGGCGATGTGCCTGGTTGCCCTGTTGTTTGAGTCACCCTGACTCCGGATACAGAGCCGGCCAATGCTGTCGCTGGATTCGATCGCACACCTCTTTCAATAGTTTCTGATGAGACTTTGCTTATCGCGGCAGTTAATTTATCCCTTGATACCGTTTGTCCGTAACCTGTAACCACAATTTCATTTAGTATTTTTGTGCTTGTATTCATGATGACCGGAATCACAGCCATATTTTTTACCTCAACTTCCTGTGATTCATATCCAAGATAGGAGAATTTTAAAACAGATTTTTCGCTGTTCAGTTTTATTTTGTAATTTCCATCAATATCTGTAATTGAACCGTTTGATGTGTTTCTTTCCACAATAGAAACTCCAATCAGAGGCATACCTGTCTCGTCATGAACATTACCGGTAATGACCCGCCCTGTTTGTGCCATTGCAGAAGTAATGATAAAAGATAATGATATGAAACAGAGAATCTTTTTGAAATAATGTGTTTTCATTTTCTCGTGTATATTTATATTATTGATGTTGTTTTTTAATTTTGAAACCAGTAGCCGGAAAATAATGTTTCTTTCGGAAGTGTGATAAGATCCAGCCGCATCCAACCCGCTGGCCGGGAGGAAGCCTTGATGAACCCGGGACCATCAGCTGCTTCAAAAACAATGACTATCCTTCCGTCATTTAATTTGGATATACAACTATATCCTGCCGCTTTATCATAAAGTAATTGCCGGTTTCCCCATTTATAACCAGAGCTGGAACTTCTGTAGATGGTCAGTTTGCACCTGTCGTCATATCCGTCGGTAGCTGTGGGTCTTCCTTGTATCCCGCTATAAATTAACATTTTATCTGCTCCCAGAACACTCCCCTGACAGCCTCCGACAGTGCCTGGCAGGTCTTTTTCAATGATGTCCTGACCCCAGCTAATACCACCATCAGAACTGTAGCAAGCAGCTCTTCCTCCTGCAAATCTCAGGTTGTAATATAATCCGTTCAATGGTGTTTCAGCAATTTGGTATTCTCCAGTTCTGGGGGCTTCATTTCCAATTTGCCACGTCTGACCATGGTCGTCGGAATAAATTGTTCGGTTACGGGATTTGTTTTCTGCACTTTTCTGTCGGGTGGGAATAATGAGCCGGTCTTTATATTTATCTCCCTGCATTTGGATACCTGAGCCGGGACCAAATCCGTTAATAAAACCTCCCGGAATGATGATTTCATTTACCGTTTTTGGAGTCGACCAGCTTATACCATCATCATCTGAAGTTAGTAAATAAGGAATATTGGCAGTTCCGTCCTGTGGGCTCTCAGGCCACCTGCATGCGAACAGAAAAAGTTTACCCGTTACATTATCTGAAACAAGACATGGGTCCATGAATGCATATTTGTCTTTTGCTCCATCAGTGACAAATTGGGTTGTGCTCCAAGTTTGCCCGCCATCGTTACTCCTTTTTATAGCTATATCTGTCGGACTTTTATCTGTCCAGGATGTTTTGCGAGCTTCGCAGGCCAATATAAGCGAACCTTGTTTAGTGGTCACAAGTGACGGTATTCTGTACGAATGAATTCCGTCATCACCAGCTGAGAAAACAGTTATTCTGCTGATACTTTCAGCTGGAATGAAGTTGTCAATTTTTTCGTCAAATTTATTTTCCGTTGAATCAGGAGGATTCGGGTATATATTGCCATTCTCTTTGCATCCTCCGGACGAAAAAACAGTTGTTGCTAATAGTAGTAATAAATAGATTTTTCTCATTTTCTACTTTATAAAAGTTTGTGTTTTATTATCCATGTGTAATATGTATACGCCTTTATTCAAATCAGA
>JAYFPP010000064.1:0-3337 GCA_034927635.1 Paludibacter sp. | reverse complement strand
ATTGTAGATGGCTGGAAGATCTTCAGTAACAAGTCCAACCACTGATTTTCCCCAATTGCCTGTAACCTTAGCCTGATAGGTTTCATCCACAAATATATGCAATCCGTCTTCCTCGCGGCGGCAACGCAAATAATATCCTGCCGACAGTTCTTCATCAAAATAGGCCGAAAATGCACGGGAAGCTTTTCCAGTGTTGTTGGTTACATCCATTCTAATGGCGGTGGTCTTTACCGAAGGGAAGGTGAAATGATTCATGTATGATAAACGAAGTTCTCCCTCCAATTGAGTATTTAAAAGTACCCACGCCCCATTCTGCAAAGCGTAAAAATTCACCGTCTTAGGCAGATCGAAGGTTTGGTTCAGATAGGGATAATTACCTTCTAACCAAAGAATGTTCACTCCGGATATTTCAGATTCGTTGCGTAAATCGTAGCGATAGCTGGTCGTGGGATATGTCGAAACGGTATATTGGCGTAAAACCTGTTTTTTTAGCGAAAAAGATTGGTTCTCAATCACATTCCCATTGTCCTTTCCTTCTATATCCAGGGTTTTTGTCGTATAATTGATACTTGCTCTGACATAATTCTGATCATCAATGTACAAGGGATAAAATCCGGCTTCCCCCGAGGAGGGTAGCTGATTATTCTTTACGTAGGTCGAAAACTCATAGTTCCAGGCAGAATCCCCTTTAAAGGTTTCAGCTCTCCCTGTAACATCCGTTTGAATAAGACCCGTAGTGTTTACAGTCCATGTGCCCGAATTGTTTTTCCATCCTGAAATAAAATTATCGTACTCATCCCAGCCTGTTGTATACTGAACGGCATCAAACGATACATTATTGGATGATGCCGTCAGACCAGTTAATCCGGCTCCTTCAAAACCCGTTTCAATATCTCCCCCCAACGTCAGGTTAAAATAATCCAGTTCCACCCTGAACCTCCCGGTGTTTTTGTAAATGGTCAACGTATGCCATGGCTCTTCGTAATGTGATACCAGCGGATTATTATCCAGAAAAGCAAATTTCGCGGGTAGATCCTTAATGGTAACCTCTGTTAAGCCATTCACACAAAGCTCTGTTTTCCATGTCTTATTCCTCCCTATTTGTATTCTCAGCCAGTTATTATGGTCTTTATAATAAGCATACGCTCCTGCCCAGCCATCACTTTGCTGAAGTCTGAACGGAACTTCAAACCGATAATTGGTTTCGGCATCCCTTCGAAAGAGTAAATCTCCTCCCGTAGCATTTTCGGGAGAAAGTATTCCTGAAGATATTTTCCACAGACTTTCGTTTAAGAAAGCAAAGGGATAATAAATAGGGTAATCACAGTAATTGATCATTGTTGGCAAAGCTGGTTTAGGGCGATAACCCTTTGTGTTTTTCACAGTGCTGCTTTCCACAACAACTTCTTTGTTATAAAAATGAATGCGGTCGATGCCCTGAACCTGTTTGTTACTAAAGTAAGCTTTATACATCATCCAGCGTTCGAAACCATTAGGCCCGACAACAAAATTGGGTTGAGCCGGACCTATTACAATATCTTCAGCATCAGTGTCTCCTGTATCATACAAACCGAAATCGATAAACTGCTGGCAATACTGGTCGGAGCAGGGACTCGTTGCTTCAACAGCAATAACATTCTCACCTGTAACAAAGAAAGCCGGATTCAATTGTAAATACTCATAGGTATTATTCCGGGATTTAACACTTACTTTATTCCCGTTGATATAAAAATCAGCATCAGCGTATACCCAGTGTTTCAAGGCAATTTTTGAAGGGACTTCAGTCAGTGAAAATTTTCTTCGTACATATATTTTAGATGTATTCCAAACCGTCTTTCGTGGCCGTAATTTTGCATTGGTATAGGTTGTTCCTCCGAAAAGGTCATACTCCTGACGACCGAATCCTCCCTGTGCCAGAGTCCATGCATTATCATTAAAGTTGACATTTTTCCAGTCGGTAGCAGGTGTCCCTGTGATATAACGACTATCCCATCCTCCATGCTCGGCGCTGTGAAGAATGGTCTTGTAGTTGAGCATGTGCTGCTCGGTGTTTCGGGCTAATACGGGATGCGGATATTTTTTCGCATTATTGAAGTTCATCGGTTGATTGCTCTCCGCTACGCCAATCTGGTACATCCCCGAGCGCGGCCCCATGCGGTTGGACGCAAAGAACTGATAATAACGACCTCTGTGTTTAAACAACTCAGGACCTTCGAAATTGACATGATTCAGGCTGGTAGGATGGCCCCGCTGATGTGTCAACTGCACTCCCCCAACTGTGATGTCCTTACGGGAAAAAACCGAATTCATTTTAAATGCCCATGTTTCCGGTCCGTCGATGTTAGAGGGCGCCCCTGTAAGCGGATGTGGATCGGAAGGATTACGTTTTTTTACCCAGTATGTTTCTCCATCTTCATCCTGAAATACCTGTACATCAATACCATAATCATCAAAAGGTTCATTTACCGACCCTTCTTTGTATCTACCGAGAGGAGTTGCTGAATAAGCATGTCCTATCCCGTTCCAATAAGCATGAAAGACTCCGTTACGGTATATAAGATCACCCGCCTGCATTTCTTTATATACATAAGCCTGAGTCCACTTGGGGTCATTCAACCAGGTAGCCTCATTAGTTGTAACTGCCAAAACAGGACCTGACCAGTTAACCATATCTTTAGAATAATAAATATTACCATTAGTGGCCTCGCCAATAGCATAATAATACCCCATCAATCTCTCGGTTGCACCATCACGCATGGATAGTACCGGATTACTATACCTGTTTTGTATCGGCTGAGCAAACGCAGACTGGAGATCGGTGAATGTCAGCAGAAAAATAAAACTGATGTTAAGATGATATAAGAATCTGTTTTTCATAACCATAATAGAATTTTCAACAAAAATACTTGTATAATCAAATCTCCTGTGGTAAAACCGTCCTGAAAAACAGTCTGTATGTTCTGTTTTTCATTTGAATTAGTTTTTAAGGGTAGCTATATATTCAGTGGGACTTGAACCGTACTTTTTCTTGAAGCATTTCGAAAAATAATTCGGATCAGAGAACCCGGTTTGATATGCAGTCTCTGATATATTCAGTCCTTCTAGTAAAAGTTCTTTTGCCTTATTAAGCCTGAGAGTTCTCACATATTCACTGATCGACATATCCAGCAGATTTCTCATTTTCACATGTAATACTGTACGGCTTACACCAACAGCCTGTGTAATGTCGGAAACCGATAAATTTTCATTTTCAATATTTTCGTTTACAAACTCCTTTATGGCGTTCAGCAACTTCTCATCACGTGGATTCTTTACCACACCAGTGATGTTAAACTCA